>CAILKA010000547.1 GCA_903834645.1 uncultured beta proteobacterium | reverse complement strand
GTCGGCAGCCGGCTATTCCTGGCGTGCCGGCAGCCCGGTTGAGCTCGTTGAAGGCGAGCTCGACCGACTTGCTCGCCGCCTGGCCGAAGCGGCCGGCCGCGCCGGTGAGCGAGACCACCATGCCTACCGTGTGGGTGCAGGAGGGGGACTGGGCTTGCGAGGTGGCAGGCAGCAGGGCGGCGGCCGCGAGGGCGAGGGTCGACAGGGCAAGTCGCATGGCAGGAAGCTCCAGGCAGGGTCAGGGGCGAGCCGGGGTCAGCTCTTGTTGAGGTTGTACTTCATGATCCGGCCGTGACGGCCGGTCTTGTCGCGCTCCAGGGCATAGGTGTCTCCCCGGGGGCCGGTATGGGCGGCGAGCAGCGGGGCCAGCAGGGCGTGGTCCTGCGCGTCGAGCGCGAGGCCGAAGACGGCCAGCGTCTGGTCCAGGTGGTCGGCGTAGCGGGCGCCCACGATGGCCGCGGCCACGCCCGGCTGGTCGAGCACCCAGCGCGTGGCCACGGTGGCAATGCTCACGCCGTGCCGCTGGCCGATGGCCTGCAGGGCCAGCAGCAGCTGCTGGAACACCTCCCACCCGCCGAAGTCGTCGATGACGAGCCGGTACTTGATGAGCGAGCGGTTGACGAGCACCTGCGCGCCAGGCCGCGGCGTCTCGCCGGGCAGCGCCGGCTCGGGCAGGCCCAGCCAGCGCTCGCTGAAGAAGCCGCCGGCCAGCGTGCCGTAGCACAGCAGCTGCACGCCGCGCGCGCCGGCCCGCGGCACCAGCGCGTGGGCCGGGCGCCGATCGAGCAGCGAGTACTGCACCTGCATGCTCACGAGCGGCACGCCTGCGTCCAGCAGCGCCAGCGTGTGCGGCGTGTCGAAGTTGGTGGCCCCGAGGTGCGCGATCAGGCCCTCGCGCTGCAGGTCCGCCAGCGCCTGCGCGGCCTCGATCCAGCCCGGCACCGCGTAGGCCCACCAGTGGAACTGCACGAGGTCCAGGCGCGCCACGGCCAGCCGCGCCAGCGAGCGCTCGACGATGCGCCGCACGTAGGCTGCATCGACCCGCGACAGATCGTCGTAGTCGGGCACGCACTTCGTGTGGACCTTCAGCGGTGCCAGACCGCGGGCACGGCGTTGCGCGTTGAAGGCCCCGTAGAGGGTCTCCACGCCGGTGTAGATGTCGGCGCCGTCCACCGTGTCGAGCCCGGCGTCGACGAAGCGCCCGATCTCGGCGACTGCGCGATCGCGGTCGACCTCGCCGTGGTCGCCGGCCAGCTGCCAGCCGCCCCGGATGATGCGCGCGATGCGGTAGCCAGGCGCGAGTTCGGTGGTCTCGATCATGTGTGCTCGATGCGGCAGCCCCGGCCCCCTCAGCCGGCGTTCAGGGGCACCGCCGTGGTCTCGGCGTGCGAGAAGCGGCGCCGCCCGATGCGGGTGATGCGAAAGCGCGTGGGGCAGTGCGGGTCGGGGCAGGCCACCTCGGCGTCCGTGCTCATCCAGTCGTGCGGGTGCGTGGGCCGCTGCTTGGCCGGCAGCAGCGGCAGCAGGGCGGCCAGCGAGTACATCGAGAAAGGCTGGCCCGGCGGGAAGTGCAGCAGCTCGCCGCGCACCTCGAACCAGTCGCCCGGCTTGGCGTGGCACTGGATCGTCGAGCCCGGCGGCGCCACCACCTCCACGCGCAGGTCGTAGAGCTCGAAGCTGTCGTCGGCTGTGGGCCCGGCCATGCAGTCTCCTCCGGTTTCGCGCGGGTTCCGCCCCATGCGCGGAGGCGGTGCCCGAGGCTTTCCTATACTCGGCCGCGATGATAGCGGTGACCCCTCCCGCCGCCTCGGCGGACCTGCTGGTCGTGCGCGACGTGGTCAAGGCCTTCGGCGGGCACCGCGCCGTCGACGGCGTGAGCTTCACGCTGGCGCGCGGCGCCATCGGCGGCCTCATCGGCCCCAACGGTGCAGGCAAGACCACGCTCTTCAACTGCCTGGCCGGCCACTACGCGCCCTCGTC
>CAILKA010000546.1 GCA_903834645.1 uncultured beta proteobacterium | reverse complement strand
TGCACGTGGTGCGGGCCGGCGATGTCGCGCATGTCCACCACGTCCACCGAGAAGCCCTGCAGCTCGGGGGTGGGCTTGAAGATGCGGTTGAAGCGGATGCCGCCGGCCTCGCGGTTGCACAACCAGCCTTCGGCCACCCCGACCTCGCAGGAGGCCTTCAGGGCCCGGTAAGGGGCGCTGCCCGGGCCGATCTCGGCGTTCAGCCAGGCGTCGAGCTCGGCATCGAGCGCGCGGCCGGCGATCTGCGCCGTGAGGGCGGCCAGTTGGGCGCGAAAGGTCTCGGGGGTGACGGCGGGAGCGTTCATGACGGTCTGGGCAGGCTCGCGGACAGGCTCGGCAAGGACTCGGGGGGCTCTTTCTTCCTCGCTGACCGATCCAAGGCCTCGTCGATCGCCCTTGCCGCCACCGGGAAGATGCAGTATTGTGCGTATATGCACTTTAGTGGCCCGCCACCCTCATGTCAAGCACTATACTTCATCTTCCTGGATCCGAGCCCTCTCCCCCTGAGGACGCGGGCGAAGCGAAGAACCCCTTCCTGGTAGCCCTGGGCGAGCGCGTGCGCGCCCTGCGCGCCCGACGCGGCATGACGCGCAAGGCCACGGCGCAGCTGGCCGAGGTGTCCGAACGCCACCTGGCCAACCTCGAGTACGGGGTGGGCAACGCGTCCATCCTCGTGCTGCAGCAGGTGGCACACGCCCTGCAGTGCCCGGTGGCCGAGCTGATCGGCGACGTCACGACCTCCACCCCCGAGTGGCTGATGCTGCGCGAGCTGCTCGAGGGTCGCGACGAGAACACCCTGCGGCGCGTGCGCGTGACGGTGGGCCAGATGCTCGGCACGGGCGGCAGCAGCGAGGCGCGCAGCCCGCGCATCGCCCTCATCGGGCTGCGTGGCGCGGGCAAGTCCACCCTGGGCAAGATGCTGGCCGAGGACCTGGGCTTTCCCTTCGTCGAGCTCAGCCGCGAGATCGAGCAGTTCGCCGGCTGCAGCGCCGCCGAGATCCAGGCGCTGTATGGCCAAAACGCGTACCGCCGCTACGAGCGCCGCGCGCTGGAGGAAACGATCCAGATCCAAAGCGAGGCCGTGATTGCCACACCGGGCGGCCTGGTGTCGGACGCCGCCACCTTCAACCTGCTGCTGGCCCACTGCACCACGGTGTGGCTGCAGGCCGAGCCGGAAGACCACATGCGTCGCGTCGTGGCGCAGGGCGACATGCGCCCGATGGCCGCCAGCCGCGAGGCCATGGACGACCTCAAGGCCATCCTCGCCGGGCGCGCCGCCTTCTACTCGAAGGCCGATTTCCGGGTCGACACGAGCGCACGCGACCTGGAAGAGAGCTTCCTCGAACTGCGCCGGATCGTGCGCGAGGCCCTGCAACTTCCCCTGGAAAGAGCCGCCGATAAAAATATGCACAATAGTGCTTGACCCATTGAGCAGTCTGCATTATTATGCCTGTCATCGCAGCCGAACTCATGCACTGAAGTGCAGCCAACCCAGGAGACCGACATGAGCCAAGCCCCCC
>CAILKA010000545.1 GCA_903834645.1 uncultured beta proteobacterium | reverse complement strand
GCCTGGCCGGCCGAACCGGCCGCAGGCTGCGGCACCGCCGCCGGTGCCGGCACGGCGGCGGGTGCGCCCGCCGCGGCACCGGCCGTCGCACCCGATACGACACCCGGTACGGCAGCAGCGGGTGCAGCCGGCGTCGCCCCGGGGTTGGCACCGCCTGCCGGAGCCGGCGCGGTGGCCGCGGGCCGGGGCCCGCCGAAGATGCTCGGCTGGCCGGTGTGCTTGTTCCAGGCGTCCCACAGCAGGACGAGCGACATCGTGAAAACCCCCAACAACAGGGTGCGGCGCATATCGGTCATGTCGAGGGGGGCCCGGCGTTCGGGCTGTTCGGGTTCGTGTTCGGTCGATCGGGTTCGGCAGCCGCTCGGGCCCCGAGCCCCAAATGGGAGAACAGGCGCGGGGCTCGCTCGGGTACGGCATCGCAGCCGCCCGCGCACCAGGGGTGGCACCGCAGCAGCCTCCAGCTGCTCAGCGCCGCGCCGGCCAGCGCCCCGTGACGCTCCAAGGCCTCGAGGGCGTAGCGCGAGCAGGTCGGCTCGAAGCGGCAGGCGCTGCCGAGCCAGGGCGACAGGAGGAGCCGGTAACCGCGCACGAGTGCGATCAGCACCTGGCGCGGCAGGTCAACCAGGCGCAGGCGTGCGCCCAGCGCGGCCGCGCCGGATGCAGGATGGTCACCGGGCAAGTGGGCGCTCACGCCGCACCCTTCACCCTGGCTTGCAGGAGTGTGTCGAGTTCCAGGCGCGCGGCCTCACGCAGGGCCTCCGAACTCGCCGATGGAAACTGGCTCGTGGCAAAGCCGCTGCGCAGCCGCAGCAGCCACAAGCCCGGCGCAAGCGTGCCCGCGTGGCGCTCGGCGGCGGCCCGCATCTGGCGTTTGAGCAAGCTGCGCGTGACCGCCCGCCGGGCGTGGCGCTTGGGCACCAGGCAACCAAGCCAGCAGCCCTCAGGCACGGCGGGCGGAACAGCCACCTTCTCGCTCGCCGCGGGCGACTTATCCACAGGACTCGTCAGGTTCGGTTCGGAATCTGTGGATAATTCGGCGCAAGCGCTCTTGGGAGGGCGTGCCGGCGGGCGAGCGGGCGCCGCGGCCACGAAGTGCACGCAGAAGTGGGCGCTGCGCCTCCTCGGAGGCGTTTCGAGCAGCCGCTGGAAATCGGCGGCCTGCTGCAGACGGCCGATCATGGTTGCGGAGCGTAGATGGGGTGCCCGAGGGGCAGGCCGAGAGACCGCGCGCCGGCGCGAGCCTCAGACCGCCAGGCGCTTGCGGCCCTTGGCGCGACGCGCGTTGATCACCGCGCGGCCGCCTCGCGACTTCATGCGCACGAGAAAGCCATGGGTGCGGACCCGACGGGTCTTGGAGGGTTGGTAAGTGCGCTTCATGGCCATGGCGTGCTCGCTTCCGCAGGTGTCGGTGGATGTGGGCCCGGGGCGACAGCCTCCAGCACGACCCTGCAATCCGGGAAACCGCGGATCATAGCAAAAACGCCTTTACCCTCAAAGACTTGCACCACAACCCGCGCTCCGCAGGCCGGCAAAAACGCCGTTGACGGCATGGCCCGGATTGTGGATAACCTCGTCTCCGGCGGCTCAGGGAGAGCATCGCGCCGGACGATTCGAGAGAACTTGTCCACAATGACCCCGATGACGATGGACGGTGCCGCGCTGTGGGAACAGGGCCGCATCCGGCTGCAGGCGGAGTTGCCCGCCCAGCAATTCGATACCTGGATACGCGGCTTGCCCGAACCTGAGGTGAGCCGCGAGGCTGCCGCAGACGCGCACGACGAGGCCGAGACGATCGTGGTGGCGCTGCGCGTGCCCAACCGCTTCAAGCTCGACTGGATCCGCGCCCAGTACGCCTCCCTGATCGAAGAGGTGCTCGGCGATGTGGCCGGCCAGCCGGTGCGGCTCGAACTGGCCATTGCGCCGCGCGAGCCGGTTCGCGCCGGCTCCAACGCCGGTCACCCACCAGCCTCGGGCAGCGCGGAGCCGGCATCCGCCTCGCGCTCCCCTGCTGCCGGTGCAGCCACGGCGGGGGGCTTGGCCTCGATCTCCTCGCTGACTCCGGCGGCCACCACCCACAAGCTCAACACCTCCTTCACCTTCGACACCTTCGTGCCCGGCCGAGCCAACCAGATGGCGCGCACGGCCGCGCTTCACGTGGCCGGGGCGCCGGGGGTCATGTACAACCCGCTCTTCATCTACGGCGGCGTGGGCCTGGGCAAAACGCACCTCGTGCACGCGGTGGGCAACGCCCTGCTGGCCGACCGGCCCGATGCGCGCGTGCTCTACCTGCACGCCGAGCAGTTCATCAGCGTCGTCGTCAAGAACTACCAGAGAAAGACCTTCGACGACCTCAAGGCCAAG
>CAILKA010000544.1 GCA_903834645.1 uncultured beta proteobacterium | reverse complement strand
GGCCTTGCCGATGGCGCAGATGCGCGAGCCGCGCAGGCCGATGTCGGCCTTGACGATGCCCCAGTGGTCGACGATCAGGGCGTTGGTGATGACGCAGTCCACCGCATCGTGCGCGCCCGGGCCGTTGACGCGCTGGCCCTGGCCCATGCCATCACGGATGGTCTTGCCGCCGCCGAACTTCACTTCCTCGCCGTAGCCGCCGGCGCGAAGGGTCAAGTCCTGCTCGACCTAGATCACGAGGCCCGTGTCGGCCAGCCGCAGGCGGTCGCCCACGGTGGGGCCGAACATCTCGGCGTAGGCACGCCTGGGAATGGATGCCATGTCAGGACTCCCGCCGGGCCGCCCCAAGGGAGGCCTGCACCCCCTCGGGGGGCCGTGAACGAAGTGAACGTGGGGGCTTCATTTCACAGCCTCCCCTGGACCAGACCGCGAAAGCCCCAGACCTCGCGGTCGCCCGCGTAGTCCACCAATTCCACCGTGCGCTGCTGCCCGGGCTCGAAGCGCACTGCGGTGCCCGAGGCGATGTTCAGCCGCATGCCGTGCGCGGCGGCGCGGTCGAAGCGCAGCGCGCCGTTGGTCTCGGCGAAGTGGTAGTGCGAGCCGACCTGGATCGGGCGGTCGCCGCTGTTTTCCACCACGAGCGTGACGGTGCGCCGGCCGGGGTTGAGCGTGAGCTCACCGGGTTCAGTCAGGAGTTCGCCTGGGATCATCACTTCCTCCCGCGCCACCAGACGATGCCGGTTGCCACGGCCGCGATCAGGATGAAGCCGAGAACGTCGCTCGCGTGCCAATGGGAGGCACCGGCCAGGCCGTGACCTTCGTGCGCGCGCGCCGCATGGGCGGCCGCGAGCGCAAGCAGGGGCAGGAAGAGTCTCATCGCGCAGTCCTCATGCAATGGGTTGGTGCACGGTCACCAGCTTGGTGCCGTCGGGGAAGGTGGCCTCGACCTGGATCTCGGGGATCATTTCGGGCACCCCCTCCATCACGTCGGCGCGGGCCAGCACCGTCTTGCCCTCGCTCATCAGGTGCGCCACCGTCTTGCCATCGCGCGCGCCCTCGAGGATGGACGCGGTGATGAGTGCGACGGCCTCTGGGTGGTTGAGCTTCAGGCCGCGCGCGCGGCGGCGCTCGGCCAGCAGGGCGGCCGTGAAGATCAGCAGCTTGTCTTTCTCGCGGGGGGTGAGCTCCATGGCGGTCCCTCATGCAGATTCGATGCCATGTTAACGGGGAGCAACCCTGCACCACAAAGGGTTGTGAGAACAAGGCTCGCGCGCGCGATCAAGTGGTGGCTCTCGAGACCATGGGCCTGGCACGGGTATTGCGTCAGGGGAGGAGTCGTTTCGTTGACCCCCCTACCAGGAGCCCGACTCATGAGCCTGAATAACCCTGTCCGCCGTGCCGGCCTGAAGACGCTGGCCGCCTCCCTGCTGGCCGCCGGCCTGGCCTCACCCGTGCTGGCGCAAAGCACGATCAAGGTCGGCGTGCTGCACTCGCTGTCCGGCACGATGGCCATCTCCGAGACGGTGCTCAAGGACACCGTGCTGATGGCCATCGAGGAAATCAACGCCAAGGGCGGCGTGCTGGGCAAGAAGCTCGAGCCGGTGGTGGTGGACCCGGCCTCGAACTGGCCGCTGTTTGCCGAGAAGGCCAAGCAGCTCGTCACGCAGGACAAGGTGGCCGTCGTCTTCGGCTGCTGGACAAGCGTGTCGCGCAAGTCCGTGCTCCCGGTCTTCGAGCAGACCAACAGCCTGCTCTTCTACCCTGTGCAGTACGAGGGCGAGGAGCTGAGCAAGAACGTGTTCTACACCGGTGCGGCACCGAACCAGCAGGCCATCCCCGCGGTGGAATACCTGATGAGCAAGGACGGCGGCTCGGCCAAGCGCTTCGTGCTGCTGGGCACCGACTACGTCTACCCGCGCACCACCAACAAGATCCTGCGCGCCTTCCTGAAGGCCAAGGGCATCGCAGACTCCGACATCATGGAGGAGTACACGCCCTTCGGCCACGCCGACTACCAGAGCATCATCGCCAAGATCAAGAAGTTCGCCAGCGAGGGCAAGAAGACGGCGG
>CAILKA010000543.1 GCA_903834645.1 uncultured beta proteobacterium | reverse complement strand
TACGCGCTGCCCTTCGGCCTGGTCAACACGGCCGGCTACCTGATCCGCGACGCCGTCATATCGGGCGACGTCGTCACGAGCGCCAAGATCGTGCGCCCCACCGGTTCGACGGCGAACGTCGTGGGCCTGCAGTTCGACCACTTCAACCGCCAGGGCGCGCAATCCACCAGCGCCTTCTGGGACGTGGACGGCAAGTTCAACCTGAGCAAGTCGTTGACGGCCCGCCTGCGTTTCGGTGCGACCGAGGGCACGGGCTCGACCGCCTCCCAGCCGAGCCTGGTGTACGGCCTGCTCAACCCGGCATCGGTGAACTTCTCGCAGACGCCGGGTGCGCCTGCGGAGTACGTGATCCTGGACGCCGCCGGGAAGTCGATCGACCTCACCAAGGTCGGCAACTACTCGCTGCTCACCAACCAGGGCGCGGCCGTCAAGGCCATGGACAAGGAGACCTACGCCCACCTGGACATGGAGTACCGGCTCGACAGCGCGATCATCCCGGTGTTGAAGTTTGGAGCCCGTACCTCGCGGCATGACCGCACCTACGACGTCATCACCGCGCGTTGGAATGCACAGGACAACGCCGCCGGCCCGATCCCGACGTCCTCGCCTGACTACCCCTTCACCCCGGTCACGGGCGGCACCCTCATCAAGCAGACCGTGGTGGCCGATTCCGCCCGGCCCGTGCCTGCCACGCTGTACCCCTCGAACTGGTTCAACGCGGCCTCGGGCAACTTCCCGCGCGACATCTTCCGTTTCGACATGGGCCAGATGAAGGCCTTCACCGACCAGTACATCAACTGGAGCCCGGTGCTCAACAAGCAGTGGTCCAGCGGCTTCCAGGTCAAGGAGGACAACAACGCCGGCTACCTGATGGCCGAGTTCGAGCTCGACCCCAAGATCACCGGCAACTTCGGCGTACGCCTGGTGGAAACAAAGGTGGCGTCGCTGTCCTATCAGGCGCTGACCAGCGGCACCGGCGTGGGCCAGTGCGTGGTGCTGCAGCCCTGCTCGGTGCCCGATGCGATCAACACTTCGCGCGTGGCCACCTACGTGCCGCGCCTGGTGACGACCACCCACGTCGACACGCTGCCGAGCTTCAACATCCGCTGGGAGCTCAACAAGGGCGTGATCGGGCGTGCGGCGGTCTCGCGCAGCCTGGGGCGCCCGAACTACAACGAGCTGGCCGGGTCCGTCACCCTCAACGACACGCTCCTCACGGGCTCCAGCGGCAATCCGAAGCTGCGCCCGATCCTGTCAGACAACGTCGACCTCTCGCTGGCCTGGTACTTCGCGCCGCGTGCCTACGTCTCGGCGGGCCTTTTCGCCCAGGACATCTCGAACTACGTGAAGACGGGCGTCTCGTACATCGACTACTACAACATCTCGCAGAACAAGGTCTCCACCTACATGGTGACCTCGCGCAAGGGGGTGGCGGCCAACCTCAAGGGCGCCGAGGCGGCCTTCGAGATGCCCGTGGGTCGCGGCTTCGGCTTTGGCGCCAACGCCACCTACGTGGATTCGAAGGACGAGGATGGCGCCCCGCTGCTGGGCACCTCCACCTGGACCTACAACCTGCGCGGCTTCTACGAGGACGACAAGTTCACGGCAAGCCTGGCCTGGAACTACCGGACGGACTACGCCATCGGCTTCGTGGGTGACGGCACGCTCAAGCCGATCGTCAACAGCGCGGGTGTAATCACGCAGTACAACGGCCAGCACCGCTATGCGGGTGCCGGCAGCGTGTCGTTGTCGCTGGGTTACCGGATCCGCAAGGATCTGAGCATCCACCTGGATGGCAACAACCTGAACGACCCGATCCGCCACACCTACTACCTCAGCACCAACGCGCCGGGCTACTGGCACCAGAACGGCCGCCAGTTCTTCATCGCCATCCGCGCGAAGATGTGAGGCCGGCAGCCCTGGCGGGCTGCCACGATGCGTCCCGGCTGGCCTCGCGGCGAGCCGGGACGTTTTTCTTTCGGGCCTGTGCGGGCTAGCCCAGGCGCTGCCCGGCAGCGTCGAAGGCGTGCACGACCGTTGGCGCCAGCCGCACAAAGGTGCCGGGCGCGGGGGCTGCGCCCTCGCGCCACTCGGCGCACAGCGGCTGGCCCGCGCAGCGCCCGTGCACGTAGCGGGTGGCGCCCAGCTCCTCTACCACCTTCACCTCCAGCTGCAGGGGCCCGTCGGCCTGCGGTCGCAGGTGCTCGGGCCGCACGCCGAGGTGCCCGTGGCCCGTCCGGCCGGCGGGCGAGGGCAGCACGTTCCCGTCGGCCAGCCGGGTGCCGGCGGCCTCGAACTCGACCGGCAT
>CAILKA010000542.1 GCA_903834645.1 uncultured beta proteobacterium | reverse complement strand
CCGCAGCGCGCGTAGGTGCTCTTGCCCAGGCAGATCGTCAGCACGTTGCGCGGGATGCGGAAGTACTCCACCGTGCGCGCCAGCGCGAAGGAGTTGGGCGGGATGATGCAGACGTCGCTCTCGATGTCCACGAAGCTGCGCTCGTCGAAGGCCTTCGGATCCACCACCGTGCTGTAGACGTTGGTGAAGACCTTGAACTCCGGCGCGCAGCGGATGTCGTAGCCGTAGCTGCTGGTGCCGTAGCTGACGATGCGGTGGCCGTCGGGCGCGGTGCGCACCTGCCCGGGCTCGAAAGGCTCGATCATCCCGTGCTGCTCCGCCATGCGGCGGATCCATTTGTCGCTCTTGATGCTCATGCGCGGAGGTCCGGTCGGTGCACGCCCGCATGGGCAGGCTCGGAGCGCAAGCGTAGCATCGTGCCTTGCACGGCTGCCCCGGCCTGCCCGAGCCGGCGGCGCGAGCCTGCATCCACAGGAGGAACTGCCCATGGCCACGCCCTTTCGCCCCGCCTTCACGCTGCTTACCACCTACGCCGAGTACCACCGGGATCGCCGCAACATCCAGACCCACCTGGTGGGAGTGCCGCTGATCGTGTTCGCGATCGGGGTGCTGCTGTCGCGCCCCGCCTTCGAATTCGCCGGGCTCACGCTCACCCCGGCGTGGGTGATGTTCGCACTCACGGCCGCGTGGTACCTGACCCGCGGCGAGCTGGCGCTCGGCGTGGCCGTCACCGCGATGGTGGGGGCGTTGATCGCACTGGCCCACCAGCTGCCGGCGGCAGGCACCGCAGCCTGGCTGAGCTGGGGCGTGGGGCTCTTCGTGGTGGGCTGGATCATCCAGTTCGTGGGCCACTACTACGAGGGCCGCAAGCCGGCCTTCGCCGACGACATCGTGGGCCTGCTGGTCGGGCCGATGTTCGTCGCGCTCGAGCTGCTGGCGCTCGCAGGGTTCTTCAAGCCGCTCATGGCCCGCATCGAAGCCCATGCCGGGCCGACGCGGCTGCGCGACCTGGCGCGCCCGGTGACCTGAGCGCCTGGCGGCCCCGCCGCTGTCGATCCGCCGGGGGGCGACCTGTGTTGCAACCCAAGATGGTCGTCAACGGGACATGAGAGGCGTCGACGCGGCAATCACGTCGAAAACGTCGTGGCACCTCTCTCTGTGGGTTGGGTCAGCTTCGGGCTGTCACGGGGGTGGAGACGGGGGTGCTGCAGCTGGGTGCACCGCGTGGGCGATGCCGCCGAACGCGTTCCGCACGGCTTGGCGCTTCAAACCCAGCCCTGCCGCCACACCCGGGGGTCGGTCAGGTCGCGCCAGTGCAGTTGCAACACGCGCCCGGAGTGCACGGCTTCAAGCTCGATCTGCGTGATGCGCACAGTGGGCGGCTCGGGTTCGATCACCCGCGCCACGACGAAGTGCTTCTCGCGGTTCAGGGGCTGCACCGCCGTCCATTTGCTCAGCAGCAGCTTCTTCGGGCTGAGGGGGTTGCGGCGCGCGGGCACGGCAGCTGGCTTCGCTTCATCCGGCGTCGCGATCGGGGCCGGCGGGGTCTTCAAGGCGCTGCACCCCTGCGCAGGTCGCGCTCGGCGGCTTCCAGCCGGGCGGCTTCGATCTCGCGCAACACGGCGCTCAGGTCCACGGCGCCTGGCTTGGGTTCATACCGGCCCGTCAGCGGGGTCTCCGGGGTCAGGCGGCCCGAGGCGTACAGATCCCAGATCTCGGGCCCATGGCGCGTGTGGCGCAGCTCCGGCGCGTGCTGGCCGAAGAAGCCGCGCAGGTTGTCCACGTCGCGCATCAGCATGCGAGGGGCGTGGTTGTTGCCGGCGGCGTCCACCGCCTGCGGCAGGTCGATGATGACGGGGCCGTCCTGCGCCAGCAGGATGTTGAACTCCGACAGGTCGCCGTGCACCACGCCGGCGCACAGCATGCGAACCACCTCGCGCAGCAGCAGCGCGTG
>CAILKA010000541.1 GCA_903834645.1 uncultured beta proteobacterium | reverse complement strand
CACCCGCGCTCCCCGAAAGTCTCGAGCGCCGCGCGCAGGGCCGGCCGGCTCCTGGCGTAGACCTCCAGCGCCACCCCTTCGCGCGCCGCCTCCCAGGCTTCCCGCATGCTGGTGACTCCGGCTGCAATCCCCAGCGGATGCCCGATGATGCCGCCGCCGGCCACGTGCAGCACGTCAGAGCAGCCCAGCGCCGCGTACATGTCGGGCGCCTGCCCGGCCCACTGCCCCGAGGTGAACACGGGCATCGCCGGCTGCACCCCGGAAAACGGCGCCAGCAGCGCGCGGGCCGAACGCGTCACGGATTCGTCGGGCTCCCAGAACTTGCTGCGCAGACCGTTGACGTGCAGCTGGTCGATCCCGGCCAGGCGCCAGACCTTCTGCATCGCGGTGAACTCGAAGCCCAGCCAGGGGTGGCGCGACCAGGCGCCCCAGCCGTGGCGATGGGCGTGGATGGGCAGCTCGCTGTAGCTGCGCAGGTGCTCCACGCCCGCCAGGCCCACGCCGTGGATGCACACCATCACGCAGCTGCCGCCGGCGGCCACCACCATGTCGTGGCGCCGGCGCATGTCGTCCACGCTGCCGGAGATGTTCACCGCGTACATCGGCATGCGCCCGAGCCGGTCGGCGTGGCGGTGCAGCACCGGCATCACGGCCCGCACGCGCGCCTCGAAGGGCGCGTAGTCGGGGTCGGCGTGCAGCTCGTCGTCCTTGATGAAGTCGATGCCGGCCAGGCACAGCTCGTCCACGACGGCGGCCGTCTGTTCGGGCAGCATCCCGACACTCGGCTTGATGATGCTTCCGATGAGCGGCCGCCCCTGCACGCCCGCGCGCTCCCGGGTGCCCGGCACGCCGAAGCCCGGCCCCGGAAATCGTGCCGCATACGCTGGCGGGAACTCGAGGTCCAGCAGGCGCAGCCCCGTCACCTCGCCCAGCTCGAACAGGTTTCCGGCGACGGTGGCCATCAGCGTGGGGAGGTTGGCGCCGATGTTGCTGACCGGGAAGGCCAGCTCGATGCGGCCACGGTGCATCGGGCCGAGCAGGCCGCGCCGCTGGGCATACGCGCTGTGCAGCGCGGGACGCTTCACTCCGGGCAGGTGCTCGATGCGGACAACGCGGGCGCGGGCGCGCTGCTTGAGCTCATCGGTCTCGCCAGCCAGGCGCAGGAAGGTGCCGCTGGACTGCTCGCCGGCGATCACCTCGGCCACGCGTTCGATGGGCTCGCAGCTTTCCACCAGGTACGTGGCACGAAGCTCGGCGCGAGTGGCCGCCTCGGCCTGCCAGGAGGGCTGCGGCTCCACCGCTGCCGCGCAGGCCGGCGCGTTCCGCTCGGGGTCGTTGATCATGCGAGGAATCGTAGAGGGTGCGGCCAGCGCCACCAAACGATATGATCTCTGTCGCCTGCGAAGAAAGCTCACACCGTGCCCACCGCCCGCAGCACGCCACGCCCCTCGCTGAATGCGCTGCGCGCCTTCGAGGCGACGACGCGGCTGGGCAGCATGAGTGCCGCAGCCGAGGAGCTCTTCGTCACCCACGGCGCCGTGAGCCGCCACATCCGCTCGCTCGAGGAGCAGCTCGGCCTCGTGCTGCTGGAGCGCGGAGGCGGATCGACGCGGCCCACGCCCGAGGGGATGCGCCTGGCCGAGGGGCTTGCCACGGCCTTTCGCCTGATCCAGGCCAGCGTGGAGCAGCTGCGCCCCGGGCCGCTGATGCTGTCGTGCTCCTCGTCGATCATGATGCACTGGCTGCTGCCGCGCATCGGCGCCTTCCACCAGCGCCATCCCGAGGTCGAGCTGCAGTTCAACCTGAACTACGACCGGATCGACTTCGTGCGCGACAACGTCGGGCTGGCGATCCGCAACTCCTCCATCACGCCGCCGCCGGATGCGCGCCAGCGTGATCTGCTCGTCGAGTGGGTGGGCCCGGTGTGCGCCCCCGAGTACCAGCAGGCGGTGGGCCTGGAAGTGCCGCTTGCGCTGTCGGAGGCGCGGCTGCTGGCCACCAAGACGCGCCTGGAGGCCTGGGACGAATGGATGGAGGCCGCCGGCTACACCGGGCCGCCCCTCGAAGTGGCGGCGCGCTACGAGCACTTCTACCTGCAGATCCAGGCGGCGGTGTGCGGCCTGGGCGTGGCGGTGGTGCCGCGCATGCTCGTGCTCGACGACCTGCAGTCGGGCAAGCTCGTGGCGCCCTTGGGCTTCGTGCCCAGCCCGCGCAAGCTGGTGCTGTGGATCGCCCCGCACCTGGACGGGCGGGCCGACGTGGAAACGCTGGCGGCCTGGCTCGGGGCCGAGATGCGCGCCAGCGAGGTGCCCCCGCCCGGCCAGCGCATGCGGCCGGCACGGGGGGCGGTGCCCGTCGGCGCGGCTGGCGGCGCACCCGCTCGATCTCGGCGTCGGCCTGCCTGACCGCCCCGGCGACCGCCCTGGATCAGGACACCTTCCCCAGCGCCCTGAGCACCTTCTCCGGTGTGATCGGCTGGCTCCACACCTGGGCTTGCAGGGGCGCCAAGGCGTCGTTGATGGCGTTCATCACCGCTGGCAACGCGCCCACTGTGCCGCATTCGCCGGCGCCCTTGACGCCCAGCGGATTGGTTTTGGTGGGCACAGGGTTTCTGTCGACTTCGAAGAAACAGAAATTGTCGGCGCGCGGCATGGCGTAATCCATGAAGGAGCCGGTCAAGACCTGGCCATCTACGGGGTCGTAGATCACGCCTTCCAT
>CAILKA010000540.1 GCA_903834645.1 uncultured beta proteobacterium | reverse complement strand
GGCTTCATGGCGTGCCTGCTGGGGCATCAGGCAGCCAGCGTGGTGACGCTGGAGATACGCGCCGACCTCGCGCGGACTGCCGCAGCCAATCTGGCCGCCGCGGGCTCGGCCAACGTGCAGGTGCGCCAGGCCGATGGCTCGGCCGGGCTGCAGGCCGAGGGGCCTTTCGATGTGATCGTTTTGTCGGGCTCTGTGGCCCAGGTGCCGCGCGCGCTGCTCGAGCAGCTGCGGGTGGGTGGCCGCCTCGTGGCCATCGTCGGCGACGAGCCTATCATGCGCGCCACGCTCTACACGCGCAGCGCACAGCAGGCCTGGGCGCAGACGGAGCTCTTCGACACCGTCGCGCCGCGCCTGCTGGGATTTCCCGAGCCAAGCCAGTTCCGCTTCTGATCCACGCGTCGCACTGCCCGCTCCCACCCGCTTCCGACGCCCCCACCGCTGTTCCCCGAAGGACTGCCCATGATCCCGTCGCCTCGCGCCCTCGTCGGTGCCGCCTGCCTGGCACTGATGTCGGGCATGCCTGTGCAGGCACAGACCCTGCAGGAACTCTACGAGGCAGCGCGCACGTACGACGCCGCCTACCTCGCGGCGCGCGCGCAGGCACAGTCGGCCGAGTTCCGCGCCGCGCAGGCGGAGGCCCTGACGAAGCCTTCGGCCTCGCTCAGCGCCAGCGCGACGACGAGCCTGGCCGATGCACCGCGCATCGGCACGGGCGACTCCAACGGACTGGGCGCCACGCTGTCGGGCCGCTACCCCCTCTTCAACCGGGCCAACCAGGCAACCATCGCGCAGGCCCGCAAATCCCTCGTCGCCGCGCAGGCCGACCTCGAGTCGGCCGAGCAGGACCTGATCGTGCGCCTGAGCCAGGCCTACTTCGACGTGCTCGCGGCGCAGGACGCGCTGGGAGCGTCGCGGGCCAACAAGACCGCCATCACCGAGCAGCTGGCCTCGGCCAAGCGCAACTTCGAGGTGGGCACGGCCACGATCACCGACACGCGCGAGGCCCAGGCACGATTTGACCTGGCCAGCGCCCAGGAGATCGCCGCCGAGAACGACCTGCGCACCAAGCGCATCGCGCTCGACCAGCTCGTGGGGCGCACGGGAGTGGCCCCGCACGGCCTCGTCACGCCCGTGGCGCTGCCTCAGCCGGAGCCGGCGGATGCGGAACGCTGGGTCGGCCAGGCCGATTCCGTGCACCCCCTGGTGCGCAAGGCGCGCGTGGCGCTGGATGTGGCGCTGCTCGAGACCGAGCGCGCTCGGGCTGCACAGCTGCCCACGGTCGATGCCGTCGGGACGGTCGGGACGAACCGCTCGGCAGGCAGCTCGGCCACGCTGCCGGGCAACACGCGCAGCGCCTCGGTGGGCGTACAGCTGAACTGGCCGCTCTACACCGGCCAGGCCACGGAAAACCGGATCCGCGAGACCGTCGCGCTGGAGGAAAAGTCCCGCAACGACGTGGAGGCGGCGCGGCGGGCCGTGGCCCAGGCGACGCGTCAGGCCTTCTTCGGCGTGCAGTCGGGGCTGGCCCAGATTCGGGCGCTGGAGGCAGCGGAGTCCTCCACGAAGCTCGCGCTGGAGGCCACGCAGCTGGGCTACCGGGTAGGCGTGCGGGTGAACCTGGACGTGCTCAACGCCCAGACCCAGCTCTTCCAGACGCAGCGCGATCTCTCCAAGGCCCGCTACGACGTCATCGTGGGCAGCCTGCGCCTGCGGCAGGCGTCCGGGCAGTTGCGCGCCGAGGATCTGCGCGCGGTGAGCAGCCTGCTGCGCCGCACCCAGGCGGATGCCTCCACCCCCACGCTGCCGGGCGAGGCCGTCAGGGTGCAGGGGATCACGAGCCGCGTCCAGGACGACACCGAGATCGTGCGCGTCGGCCTGAGTGGCCCGCTCGGCGCGGCGGCCGAATCCTTCTCCACGCCGTCGCCAGCGCGCATCGCGGTCGATCTGCCCGGAGCCAGCAACATGGCCGGGCGGGGTGTGCAGGAGTTCAGCGAGGGCAACGTGCGCTCGGCACGAATCGTCGAGTCGGATGACCGCACGCGCGTGGTGCTGAGCCTGCGCGAGATTGCCCCGTACCAGGTGCGCCAGTCATCGGAGGCGCTGCTCGTGATCGTGCAGCCGCCCGCCTCGGCAGGCTTGCCCGCCCCGGCTGCCAACGCGACGACCGGGGTCACGCCGGGGAACCCGCCGGCGCCAGTGGCGCCACGCTAGCCCCCGAAGCACGGGCGCCCAGGGCGCGCGAGCTGTCTTGCTTTACGCGCCAGACACTCCGGCGCAACCCTGCGGTGGCACACTGGGCGCGTGAAGCAGGAGGCGCCCGCATGGCCATTTCCGCGCTAGATCCCGGACTCGCCGCCGCCATCGCGGCGCATCGCTTCGGCTTGTCCGAGCCCCACCTCCAGTCGCTGCGGTCAGACGCCCCCGGCTGGCTGCTGGCGCAGATCGGGCCGGCAGATCCTGCCCGGGGCGAGCAGCTCGCCTCGCTGGGTGAAGGCCTGCGCAGCTACGCGCGCTTCCTGCAGGCGCAGCGCAGCGTGGCCCTCGCTGGCACGCCCGCCGCGGGCGACGCTTCGGCACCGATGGCCGACGCCCGCAGCGCCGATCAGCGCCTGGTGCAGCACTTCCAGAGCCTCGTGCAGGCCGACGTGCGCTCGCACCTGGCCACGGCTGCGGCCTCCGCACGCCCGTTTTCCGAGCGGCTCGTGATGTTCTGGGCCAACCACTTCACGGTGTCGATTGCCAGGGGCTCGACGCGCGGGCTGGCTGGCGCCTTCGAGCGCGAGGCGATCCGGCCGCATGTCGCGGGCTCCTTCGAGAGCCTGCTGGGTCACGCCGTGCGCCATGGCGCGATGCTGCGCTACCTGGACAACGAGCTCAGCGCGGGGCCCCAATCGGTGGTCGTGCAGCGGCGCGCCCGCCGGCCCGCCTTCGCGCAGGCGGCCAACCTGCCCCGCATCACGGGCCTGAACGAAAACCTCGCACGCGAAGTGCTCGAGCTGCACACGCTGGGGGCGGCCAGCCACGCCTACACGCAGGCCGACGTGACCGCCTTCGCGGCCGTGCTCACCGGCTGGCGCGTGGGCGCCGGGCCGCAGGTGCGCGCCGGCGGAGCGGCCGAGGTCGCCTCGCACTTCGACCCCGACTGGCACGAGCCGGGTGCCAAGACGGTGCTGGGGCGTTCCTATCCCGAAGGAGCAGAGGGCCTGGCGGCCGTGCTGCGCGACCTCTCCCGGCACCCGGCCACGCAACGCTTCGTGGCCACCAAGCTCGCGCGCCACTTCGTGGCCGACGAGCCGCCGCCTGCGCTCGTGGACCGCCTGTTGGCAGCCTGGCAGCGCAGCGACGGAGACCTGCCCAGCGTCTACCGCGCCCTCGTGACCGCGCCCGAAGCCTGGGACGCGCAGCCCGTGAAGCTCAAGACGCCCGCGGAGTTCGCCATCTCAACCGCCCGCATGCTCGGGCTGGGTGCGCAGGCCTTCGCCCGCGTGCCCGACGCCGGCGTGGGCGCGATGGGCCAGCGCGTGCTGGCCGCACCCTCGCCCGCCGGCTGGCCCGATCGCGCGGGCGAGTGGCTCGGGCCCGATGCCGTGTGGAAGCGCGTGGAATGGGCCACGCGCGTGGCCGACCGGGTGGGTCGCACGATGGATGCACGCGCCTTGGCACGCCAGGCCATGGGCCCGCTGCTGCAGGAAGGCACGGCGCGCGAAATCGAGCGCGCAGCCGACGGGCCGCAGGCGCTCGCGCTGCTGCTTCTGGCGCCGGAGTTCCAGCGCCGCTGAGGCTCTTGCACCCGCCCCCACGACCGCCTCCTGCCCTGCCCGTCCCTCCCGAAAGGACTGCACGATGCTGCACCGTCGCCACCTCCTCGGCTCGCTGGCTGGCCTGGCCGGCGCACCCCTGGCGGCCCTGTCGCTGCCGGCCCTGGCCGCTCCCGAGCGGGGCGCGCATGCGGCCAATCGCTTCGTGCTCGTCGTCCTGCGCGGAGGCCTGGACGGGCTGGCCGCAGTGCCCGCGCCGGGCGATCCGCAGTTCGAACCCGCGCGCGGCGTGCTGGCGCGCGAGGCCGCACCCGCCCTGCCCCTGACGGGCCCGTTCACGCTGCACCCGGCCCTGGCGCAGCTGCACGCGATGTACGGGCAGGGCGAAGCCCTCGTCGTGCACGCCGCCGGGCTGCCCTACCGCGAGCGCTCGCACTTCGACGCACAGCAGGTGCTGGAGTCAGGCGGGGCGCGCCCCTTCGAGCTCGACACGGGCTGGCTGGCGCGTGCACTGGCCTCCGACGCACGCCGCGGCATCGCGCTCAACACGGCGGTGCCACTGGTGCTGCGTGGGCCCGGAGAGATCGACACCTGGGCACCCTCGGCAGGCCCGGAGCCTACTGGCGACCTGATCGCGCGGCTGGAGCGCCTCTACCACGACGATCGCGTGCTCGGACCCGCGCTGGCCCGCGCGCGCGGACTGCGCCAGGAGGCGGATATGCCCGTGGGGCCGATGGGTCGGCCGATGGCGGGGCCCATGGCAGCCCCGAACGCCCCGGCCGGCGGCGAGATGACCGCTGCGGGGGCGATGGCGCCGACTAGCGGCCCGGCCGGCGGCCCGGCCGGCGCGGCAGGGCGCCCCGCGGTGG
>CAILKA010000539.1 GCA_903834645.1 uncultured beta proteobacterium | reverse complement strand
GGTGTAGAAGATCGTGACCTTGTGCTTCTCGATCATCTTCCAGAAGCGCGCGGCATCCGGGTACGTTGGCACGCCCTCGAAGACGATCTCGGTGCCACCCAGCGCCAGCGGGCCGTAGGTGATGTAGGTGTGGCCCGTGACCCAGCCGATGTCGGCCGTGCACCAGAAGATGTCGTCGGGCTTGAGGTCGAAGGTCCACTTCGTGGTCAGCGCCGCATGCAGCAGGTAGCCTCCCGTGGCGTGCTGCACGCCCTTGGGCTTGCCTGTGGAGCCGCTCGTGTAGAGCAGGAAAAGCGGGTGCTCGGCTTCCACCCACTCGGGCTCGCACTGCGCGGGCTGCGCTGCCGTGAGCTCGTGCATCCAGTGGTCGCGCCCGGCCTGCCAGGCCACGTTGCCGCCGGTGCGGCGGTAGACGATGACGCTGGCGATGCTGCCCGTGCCGGGCATGGCCAGCGCCTCGTCGACGATGGCCTTCAGCGGCAGGTGCTTGCCGCCCCGCGCCTGCTCGTCGGCGGTGATGACCATGACTGCGCCGGCGTCCTCGATGCGGTCGCGCAGGCTCTGCGCCGAGAAGCCCCCGAAGACCACCGAGTGCGTGGCGCCGATGCGCGCGCAGGCGTGCATCGCGGCCACGCCCTCCACGCTCATGGGCATGTAGATGACGACGCGGTCGCCCTTCTTCACGCCGCACGCCTTGAGCGCATTGGCCAGGCGGCTCACGCGCTCGAGCAGCTCGGCGTAGCTGACCTTCGTGACGCTGCCGTCGTCGGCCTCGAAGATGAGGGCGGTCTTGTCGGCGAGACCCCGCTCGACGTTGCGGTCCAGGCAGTTGTAGGAGACGTTGAGCGTGCCGTCCTCGAACCAGCGGTAGAAGGGGGCGTTCGAGGCGTTGAGCACCTTCGTGAAGGGTGTCTTCCACGTGACGAACTCGCGCGCCAGGCGCGCCCAGTAGCCTTCGTAGTCGGCCTCGGCCTCGGCGCACAGCGCCTGGTAGCCCTCCATGCCCGAGACGGCGGCGCCCTGCACGAAGCTCGACGGGGGCAGGTAGGTGTTCAGCGGGGTGGCGTCACCGGCCATGGTTCGTCTCCTGGAAATCGTTCGTTCTAGGGGCCCGGGTTGCGCACCGAGCGCGGCCCCGGGAGGCGCGCCATACGCTAAGCAGGTGCTCTGACTCTCCCCTTACTCTGGCGCGGCCAACCCGTCATCTTGCGGCACCTACAATTGCACACAACAGGGTTCTCCCGACCCTGGATGCGAGATCCGCCATGAGCACGCCAGCCGAGCACAAGTCGCCGTCCCCCGCGAAGCTGAGCGGCCTGCCCGCCTTCATCTTCGCCAGCCGCTGGCTGCAACTGCCCCTGTACCTGGGGCTGATCCTCGCCCAGGGCGTGTACGTCTACCACTTCTGGGTGGAGCTCGTGCACCTGATCGAGGCCGCCTTCGGCAGCCAGACGGCGCTGGCGCAGCTCGTCACGAGCATCGGCTACAAGGCGGTGCCGATCAAGGACGCAGCTGGCGCCCTCATCGGCTACGAGCCGATCAAGGCCCTCAACGAGACCATCATCATGCTCGTGGTGCTGGCCCTCATCGACGTGGTGATGATCAGCAACCTGCTCATCATGGTGATCATCGGCGGCTACGAGACCTTCGTCTCACGCCTGAACCTCGAGGGCCACCCCGACCAGCCCGAGTGGCTCAGCCACGTGAACGCCTCGGTGCTGAAGGTCAAGCTGGCCACCGCCATCATCGGCATCAGCTCGATCCACCTGCTCAAAACCTTCATCAACGCCGCCAACTACGAGGAGAAGGTGCTGCTGTGGCAGACCGTGATCCACGTGGCGTTTCTCTTTTCGGCGCTGGCCATCGCGTGGGCGGATCGCATCATGATGGCCACGGCGAGCGCCAAGTCGCAAGGCCACTGACATGAGGCACCCTCTTTCGCTGCTGGCGATCCTGCTGGCGCTTGCGCCCGCAGCCGGCCACGCCGCCGAAATAGACGGCTCGTCGCTGTCGGCCTGGTGGGGGCTGCCCTTCGCGGGCATGCTGTTGTCCATCGCCATCCTGCCCCTGGCCACACCCGGGCTGTGGCACCACCACTTCGGCAAGATCGCCGCCGGCTGGGCGCTGCTGCTGCTCGTGCCCTTCGCCCTCACCCAGGGCCTGCCCACCACCGGCGGCATGCTCGTGCACGTGCTGCTGGCCGAGTACATCCCCTTCATCATCCTGCTCACG
>CAILKA010000538.1 GCA_903834645.1 uncultured beta proteobacterium | reverse complement strand
GACCACTGCGCCGCCTACGCGGCCGATGGCGCAGTCGTGCTGCGCGGCCTGCTTGACGCTCGCGAGGTGGAAGAGCTGCGGCGCGGCATCGACGCCAATCTCGCCGCACCGAGCCCGCGTGCCATCGTGGCCAGCCAGCCCGACGATCCCGGCTTGTTCGTCGAGGACTTCTGCAACTGGCCCGACAACCCGCACTACCGGCGGGTGATCTTCGAATCCGTGCTGGCGCCGGTGGCCGCGCGGCTGATGCGCAGCCGCAGCGCACGCCTGTACCACGACCACATGCTGACCAAGGAGCCGGGCACCCGCCAGCCCACTCCCTGGCACCAGGACCAGCCCTACTACAACGTCGACGGGATGCAGAACGTGAGCTTCTGGATCCCGGTGGACCCGGTGAGCCGAGCGGCGACGCTGGAGTTCGCCGCCGGCACCCACCTCGGGCCCTGGCTGATGCCGCGCACCTTCATGACCCACGAGGCCCGCTGGTTCCCTGAAGGCGCGCTGGCCGAACTGCCCGACATCGATGCGGGCCGCCGCGCGAATCCGCCCACCCACCGCATCGTCGGGTGGGCGCTGGAGCCCGGAGATGCCGTGGCCTTCCACATGCTCACGCTGCATGCGGCCGGTGGCGTCGAGCCTGGAAGGCGGCGGCGCGTGTTCTCGGTGCGCTTCCTCGGCGACGACATGCGACACGCGCCCAGGCGCTGGAAGACCTCGCCCGACTTCCCGGGTCTGGCCGATGAAGTGCCGGCTGGCGCGCCGCTGGCCCACCGCCTCTTTCCCTTGCTGTGGAAGGACACGCCGTGAGCGGTGCCGGGCCGACGGCCGACCGGCGCTGCACGGTCTGGCGCCACGCGCGGCTGGCCACGCTGGCGGGCCCGTCGGGCTGGGGACTCGTCGAAGACGGCGCGCTCGTGACGCGGGGCGCGCACATCGCATGGATCGGGCCCGATGCCCAACTGCCTTCCGGGTTGGCGACCCCGGACGCCCACGAGCAAGATCTGCGCGGCGCACTGCTCACGCCCGGCCTCATCGACGCCCACACGCACCTGGTCTACGGTGGCGACCGCGCCGGCGAATTCGAGCTGCGGCTGCAAGGGGCCACCTACGAGGAGATCGCGCGTGCGGGGGGCGGCATACGCTCTACCGTAGCGGCCACGCGCGCCGCCAGCGACGATGAACTGTTCACTGGTGCGGCACAACGGGCGCAGGCGCTGATGGCCGAGGGCGTGACGACGATCGAGATCAAGTCGGGCTACGGGCTGTCGGAGCTGCACGAGGGACGTTGCCTGGCGGCGGCGCGGCGCCTGGCGCGCGAGCTGGCTGTCACGGTGCGCACGACTTCACTGGGTGCACACGCGCTGCCGCCGGAATACGCAGGCCGCGCCGATGCCTACATCGACGCCGTGTGCGGATGGCTGGGGGCCCAGCAGGCGGCCGGGCTGGTGGACGCGGTGGATGCCTTCTGCGACACGATCGGCTTCACGCCCGAGCAGACGCAGCGCGTCTTCGAGGCCGCGCGCGCGCTCGGGTTGCCGGTCAAGCTGCACGCCGAGCAGCTCAGCAACCAGGAAGGGGCAGCGCTGGCTGCACGCTACGGCGCGCTGAGCTGCGACCACCTCGAGCACCTGTCGGATGCCGGAGTGGCTGCGATGCGCACGGCCGGCACGGTGGCCATGCTGCTGCCGGGCGCCTTCTATTTCCTGCGCGAGACGAAGCTGCCTCCCGTGGCCGCGCTGCGCGGGGCCGGCGTGCCGATCGCGCTGGCCACCGACCACAACCCGGGATCGTCCCCGGCGCTGTCGCTGCTGCTGATGCTCAACATGGCGTGCACGCTGTTTCGTCTGACGCCCGAGGAAGCCTTTCGCGGGGTCACGGTGCACGCCGCCCGCGCGCTCGGGCTGGCCGATCGCGGCACGCTCGTGCCCGGCCAGCGGGCCGACCTGGCCGTCTGGGATGCCGAGCATCCGCGTGAACTCGCCTATCGCTTCGGCCACAACCCGTGCCGACGGGTGATGTTCGGTGGCTTCGAGCGCCTGACACCCTCTGGCCCGCGCGAGCGGGCTCCCGAAGCCGGAGCTCTGCCATGACCTTCAGCCTGCACCGTGGCCACCGGCCCCTGCTGATCAGCATGCCGCACGTCGGCACGCAGCTGCCCGAGGCGCTCAAGCCCCGGCTCGTCGAGCGTGCGCTGGCCGTGGAGGACACCGACTGGCACCTCGAGCGCCTCTACGCCTTCGCCAGAGACCTGGGCGCGAGCGTGATCGT
>CAILKA010000537.1 GCA_903834645.1 uncultured beta proteobacterium | reverse complement strand
CTGGCCAGAAGGGTGGCGCATGGCGCCGGGTTCGAAGGCGGCCTGACGCTCCTGCTCGTGCCCGTCATGGCGTGGTGGCTCGACACCTCGCCGCTGAACGCCTTCCTGGCCAACGTGGGCCTGCTCGCGTTCTTCTTTTTCTACGCCATCGGCTTCACCTGGGCCTTCGACCGCGTGTTCGGGCTGCCGCAGTCGGCACTTACTCGGCGCACACAGACATGAGGGTCATCACGGCCACGCACGGCACCCTGGAGCCCCAGGTCGAGGCGCATGCGGCCGAGATGTTCGAGGTGCTCTCGGATCCGGCGATCTACGAGTTCGAGAACGCCCCGCCGCCTTCGGCGCTGTGGCTGGCCGAGCGCTACCGGCGCCTGGAGGCGCGCGGGCCGGCCGATGGCTCCGAGCAGTGGCTCAACTGGGTCGTGCGGCTGCCCAGCGGCGCCCTGGCGGGATACGTGCAGGCCTCCGTGCTGCCCTCGGCCGAGGCCTTCGTGGCCTACGAACTGGGCAGCGCGCACTGGCGCAAGGGCATCGGCTCGAGCGCGGTGCGCGCGATGCTCGAGGAGCTGTGCACGCACTACGGCGTGCGAATCTTCGTGGCGGTGCTCAAGGCGAGGAACTTCCGCTCCGAGGCGCTGCTGCGCAGCCTGGGCTTCGAGCCGGGGGATGCCGACCAGCAGGCCCGGTACCGCGATGAGCCCGACGAGCTGGTGATGGTGCGGCAGGCTGGCCTTGCGGCATGATGCCGCTCGTCTGCCATCCAGGAGACCCGCCATGATCGAAGGAAGCTGCCTGTGCGGCGCCGTGCACTGGACGCTCGAGCGTGTGCCGTCATCGGCCACCGCCTGCAGCTGTACCGCCTGCCGGCGCTACGGGACGCTGTGGGCCTACGGCTGGGAGGGTGAGGACATCACGATGTCTGGCCAGACGCAGGCCTTCGTCCGCGCAGACTCCCTGAGCTTCAACTTCTGCCCGACCTGCGGCAACGTCAGCCACTGGCGAGGCCTGCGCCTGGATGAACAGGGCCGGCGGCGCGTGGCCGTCAACCTGCGCCTGAGCGAGCCCGGGCCGGTCGCCGACGTGCCCATCCGCCACTTCGACGGGCTCGATGCCTGGAGCAGTCGGCCAGACGATGGCAAGTGCGTCCGGGACATGTGGTTCTAAGAGGCGCAAGGGAGAGCCGCGATGGAACAACACTTCTGGCTCGGTGCCTTCACGTTTGCCAACACGCTGCTGCTGACGCTGCTGGCGCGCGCCTGACCCTCGCGATGGCCCAAGAACTTCCTCCCCTTCCCGCCCTGCCCCTGGGCCGCTACCGCCACTACAAGGGTGGCGAGTACGAGGTGCTCGGCGTGGTGCGGCACAGCGAATCGCTCGAGCCGATGGTGCTGTACCGACCTCTCTACAACGCGACCGGCCACTGGGTGCGCCCCCTGGCGATGTTCCTCGAGACCGTGGAGCACGAGGGCACGAGGCAGCCTCGTTTCAGACGGGCCTGTGCGGACACGTCGGATGCCGTCCCCGGTGCGCCCGCGGACGCGGCCCGGCGCGTGCACGACGCCCGGCGCTCGGGTGACCTCGAGGGTGCTCGGCGGCTCGCGCTGGCTCTCGTGGCCGAGCACCCCGGCCACGCCGAGCTGCAGTACGAGGCCGCCTGCGTGCACGACCAGCTCGGCCTGGAGGCCGAGGCGGTGCCCTTCTACGAGGCCGCGCTTGCGCTCGGCCTGCCGCCCCAGAGCCTGCGCGGCGCCTATCTGGGGCTGGGCAGCACCTACCGCACGCTCGGGCGCTACGAGCAGGCGGAGGCCACGCTGCGCGCGGGCCTGGCGCACTTTGCCGATGCCGCCGAGCTCAGGACGTTCCTGGCGATGACGCTGCACAACCGGGGCCAGTCGCAGCAGGCGGTGGAGATGCTGCTCGGCGTGGTGGCCGACACGTCCGCCGACGCCCACGTGGTTGCGTACCGCGAGGCGATCCGCTTCTATGCGCAGGACGTGGAGCGCACGTGGACCTGAGCCTGCCCGGCGTGCGGGTGGTACGCCTGGACACGCCCTGGGAAGCGGCGCTGCAGCGCTTCTTCGAAGCCAACCCGCTCTACTTCCACGAAGTGCTGGGCGAGCCGCCTGCGGCCGATGCGGCGCGAGAGGAGATCCAGGACAAGCCGCCTGCGGACTTCTCCTACAGCGAGCTCTTCCTGCTGGGCTTCGTGCAGGAGGACGGCGAGCTGATGGCCATGGCCAGCGTGGTGTCGGACCTGCTGGCCCAAGGGGTGTGGCACATCGGCCTGTTCATCGTTGCCACCGATCGCCACGGCACGGGCCAGGCCGCGCAGCTGCACGCGAGCCTGCAGGACTGGGCCGTGCGCCAGGGCGCGCGCTGGATGCGGCTGGGCGTGGTGCAGGGCCGCGTGCGGGCCGAGCGCTTCTGGGAACGCCAGGGCTATGTGCAGACGCGCCTGCGCGAGGGCGTGCAGATGGGGCAGCGCACGAACACGCTGCGCGTGATGGTCAAGCCGCTCGGCGAGAACACGGTGCAGGAGTATCTTCAGCGCGTGGCGCGCGACCGGCCGGGCTGGACGTCGCCGCCCTGACCGCCCCTTCCCCCCACCTCGCAGAGCTTGCTTGCCCATGCCCTCCGACACCCGCATCGACGTCCGCATCGACGACCTCTCCAGCCCCGAGGTGGTTGCGCTCGTGCACGAGCACGTGGGCGGGATGCGCGACAGCTCGCCGCCCGGGCATTCCTTCGCGCTCGCGGTCGACGGCCTGAAGCGCCCCGACGTGACCTTCTGGTCGGCCTGGCAAGGCGATGCGCTGTGCGGCTGCGGCGCGCTCAAGGCGCTCGGCCCCGACGCGGGCGAGGTGAAGTCGATGCGCACACGTGCGGCCTTCCTGCGCCAGGGCGTGGGGCAGGCCGTGCTCGACGAGATCGTGCACACCGCCCGCGCGCGCGGCTACGCGGGCCTCTACCTCGAGACCGGAACGGGCGAGGCCTTTGCGGCGGCCCACGCCCTGTACCTGCGCAACGGCTTCGAGTGGTGCGGCCGCTTCGGCGACTACGAGGCCACTGACTTCAACGTGTTCATGCACAGGCGCCTGCACCCGGGCTGAGGACGCGCCGATGGCAAGCGGCGCACGACCGGACGACCCACGCACGAGAGGAAGCCACCCGATGACGCTCGAATGGAAGTACGCCGCCGATGACGTGGACTGGAACGAGCTATCGGCGCTGTACCGGGCGGCTCCCCTGGGCGACAAGAAGCCCGAGAGCCTGCGCACGGCCTTCTCCAACAGCCGGTACACCTGCTTCGTCTACGAGGACGGCCGCCTGGTGGGCGCCGGGCGAGCGCTGGCCGATGGCGCGGACTGCTCCTACATCTGCGACATCGCGGCACTGCCCAGCCACCAGGGCACCGGGCTGGGCAAGGCGATCGTCGACTACCTCGTGGAACGCTCGCGCGGGCACAAGAAGATCATCCTCTACTCGGTGCCGGGCAAGGAGGGCTTCTACCGGAAGTTCGGCTTCCTGCGCATGAAGACGGCCATGGCCATCTTCGAGAACCCGCAGCAGCAGCTCGAGCGCGGCTACCTGCACCAGGAGTGAGCCGCCGCAGGTGCAGGCGCGTTCGGCATCTCAGCGATCGGTCTCGAAGCGCCGGCGCTTGTCCAGGGTGCCCTTCTCGAGAAGGTGGAAGAGCCGCTCGAAACGGCGGTCCAGGAAGGCGAGGAAGGCGGACATCAGGTCTTTACCCAGGGTAGGACAACCCGTAAGCATGACGCAGTTTTCGCCCCGGAGGGCGCGGGCACGGAAAAGGACTCGATGGGCCGGGGGCCTGCCGGCGGCGGCAGGCACGGCGGGCGTGAATTCTGTAGGGGCGCCACGGGGCGGGCAGTGATACGCTTTGCTGCCGGGTGAGTGACCGCAGCGGGTCACCCGCCCGGGCCCGACACGGACCGAGGACGGCCATGCCGATGTCCCTGACACTGCGAACCCGAGTTTTCGCCATCGGCCTGGCCCTGGCCGGGCTGGCTGCCTGTGGCGGCGGGGAGCCCTTCCAGCCGCGCGAGCTGTCGACGGCGCGCGTGAGCGCCTCCTGGGCCCCGACCGATCTGCGCCAGACCTACGCCCTGCGCAGCGATGCCGAGTGGCAGGCGGCCTGGCAGGCGCACGCGCCGCGCACGACTCCCCCGGCCCAGCGCCCGGCGGTGGACTTCTCGCGCCAGATGGTGCTGGGGCTGACGCAAGGCAGCGGCCCCAACGGCTGCCACGGCCTGTCGATCCGGCGCGTGGTCGAGCAGGCCGAGCAGGTGGAGGTGCAGTACGCGGTCACCGTCCCCACCGGCAGTGTGGCCTGCCCCCAGGCCATCGTGCCGCTCACCGACTTCGTCGTTGTCGAGCGCATCGACAAGCCCGTGGTCTTCCTGCCGGCCTGACGAAGCCTGCAAGGGGAATGCCTGAGCCAATGAAGTGGCTCATCACCGGCCTGAATGGCACCCTGGCGCCGGTTCTGGCCAGGCAGGCCGCAGGCCATGGGGTACAGGTCCTGGCGTGGAGGCGCGAGGAGGTGCCGCCCGAGGACGCGGCCGCCTCGCAGGACTGGCTGCACGCGCAGCGGCCCGACGCCATCGCGCACCTGGGCATGGGCAGTGCCGAGTGGGCGGGCCGGCTGGCGGAATACGCCGCCGGGCAGGGGCTGCCCTTCGTGTTCACCAGCACCGCGATGGTGTTCCACCACGAGCCCGACGGGCCGCACGCCCCGGGTGATGCGCGCAACGCCCAGGACGGCTACGGCCAGTACAAGCGCGGGTGCGAGGACGCGGTGCTGGCGGCGCACCCTGGCGCGAGCGTGGTGCGCATCGGCTGGCAGATCGACCCCCGGCAGCCGGGCAACAACATGCTGATGGCGCTCGACCAGTGGCAGGCCACGCAGGGGCGCGTGGCGGCCAGCAGCCGCTGGAAGCCGGCGTGCTCCTTCATGCAGGACACGGCAGCCGCACTGGCGGGCGTGCTGCTGCAGCCCGTGGCGGGCGTGCTGCACCTGGACAGCAACGCGCAGGAGGGGCACAGCTTCCTGGAGATCGTGCACGCGCTCAAGCAGGCCTATGGCCGCGACCACTGGGACATCCAGGCCCACGAGGACTACGTGCACGACCAGCGGCTCGTGGGCGGCCCGGCGCGGGTGCCGGCACTGTCCGAGCGGCTGGAACTGCCCGCTGCGCGCAGTGCTACGCTGTGAGGGCGGTCGAAGCATGCGCACCCGGTGCGGCCAAATGGGAGCCCACGTGAGGAGCGTCCGGCATGGCCCGCTCGTTCGGTACCGCGACGCTTGCTGAATCCGACCATGCGACACATCGTTCCTGCCGTCCTGCTCCTCGTGGCCCTGATCCACCTGCTGCCGCTTGCGGGCGTCCTCGGGGCGGCCAAGCTCTCGAGCCTGTACGGCATTCCCGTGCAGGACCCGAACCTGGAGATCCTGATGCGCCACCGGGCCGTGCTCTTCGGGCTGCTCGCGGCGTTCCTGGCCTATGCGGCCTTCCATCGCCCGCTGCATGGCCTGGCCCTGGTGGCCGCGGGGGTCAGCGTCGTCTCGTTCCTGGTGCTGGCGGTGATGGTGGGCGGCTACAACGCAACCCTCTCCACGGTCGTGAAGGCCGACATCGTGGCGCTGGTGCTGCTCGTGGTGGCGGCGGCCCTGCACCTGCGTGGCACGGGCGAGGCATGAGCGGCGTGCCGGCCGACCGCCCCCTGGCCGGTCGCGTCATCGCGGTGACGGGCGCCAGCCGCGGCATCGGCCTGGCGATCGCCCAGGTGCTGCACGCCGCGGGTGCGCAGGTGGTGGCCGGCGCCCGCCAGATGCCCGAGCACGGCCTGCCCGGCATCGGCTTCGCCTTGCTGGACGTCACCGACGAGGGCAGCGTGCAGGCCTTCGCGCGGCGCGCCATCGAGGCGGGCGCGGACTCGCTCGTCAACAACGCCGGGGTGGGGGTCTTCGGCCCGCTGGAAACCGCTACGGTGGAGGACTATCGCCGCGTCTTCGACACGAACGTGCTGGGCACGCTGCTGGCCACGCGGCACTTCCTGCCAGCCTTCCGGGAGCGCCACGCGCGGGGGCTCTCGAGCCACCTCGTCAACGTCACGAGCGACGTGAGCACGCGGACCTTTGCCCACGGCTCGATCTATGCAGCCAGCAAGCACGCGCAGCGCGCGCTCACGCAGACAGCCGCCCACGAGGGCCAGCACTTCGGCTTGCGCGTCACCGAGATCCGGCCCGGGATGACCGACACGCACTTCAACGCGAGCACGCCGGGCACGCCTGAGCGGGCGGGCCATCTGCGCGCGCACGACGTCGCGCAGGCCGTGCTCTACGCGCTGGCCGCCCCGGCGCACGTGCGGGTCGATGAGGTCGTGGTGCACCCGACCGTCCAGCCCGTGGTCTTCTGAAAGGTCGTTTTCGGCGCATTCCGGGCCTCGGCGCACATCACGCGCAGGGCGCGGGTCGCCGTCTCGGTTATCGTCGGGCTTCAACCACGACAGGGGTGCTCGATGGCCAAGCCCAACTACCAGTTCGAGAAGCGCCAGCGCGAGCTCGCCAAGAAGAAGAAGAAAGAGGAGAAGGCCAAGCGCAAGGCGGGAGCGGCCGAGCAGCCCGCGCCGGGTGAGCCCGAGGCCACCGAAACGGAGGCTGCGGCGCCTGCCGCTGCCGCGGCCGAGCCGGCCAAGGACGCGCAGGGCAGCTGAGCCGCTGGCCTGTCGTTTGCCGACCTCGGGCCCGTGACACGCTTTTCGACCGTCTGGCTCCCCGCGGAGCCCACCGTCACGGCCCCCGACGGGTCGGACGTGCGGGTGCTGGCGAGCCTGCCGCGCGGCAGCATGGCCCACTTCGAGCTCGCCCCAGGAACGACCTCCGCAGCCGTCGCGCACCGCAGCGTGGAGGAGCTCTGGTACGTCATCGCCGGAACGGCCGAAATGTGGCGCAGCCAGGACGGGCACGAGGAGGTGACGACCCTGACCCCGGGCTGCTCACTGAGCCTGCCGCTGGGCACCCGGTTCCAGTTCCGCTCGCTCGGCCCGGGCCCTTTTCGCGCGGTAGGCGTCACGATGCCGCCCTGGCCCGGCCAAGACGAGGCCTTCGCGGTGCAAGGGCCTTGGGAGGCCTCGACGCCCGGCACAGCGAGCGCGCCCGCCACGAGCGCCCTCGATGACAACCTCGACGCGCGGAACGGCCAGCCGTGAGGTCTGCGCAGACCCTGCAGCAACTGCTGGGCATCGAGCTGCCCCTCATCCAGGCCCCGATGGCGGGCTCGCAGGGCAGTGCGCTGGCGGTGGCCGTCTCCCAGGCCGGGGGCCTGGGGTCGCTGCCCGCGGCGATGCTCACGCCCGAGGCGCTGCGCGAGGAGCTCGCGGCGATCACGCGCCAGACCACGAGGCCGTACAACGTCAACTTCTTCTGCCATGCGCCACCTGAAGCCGATGCGGCGCGCGAGGCGCGCTGGCGCCAGGCGCTGGCGCCCTACTACGCCGAGTTCGGGCTGGACCCGCGGGCCGCCCCCGCCGGGCCGGCGCGCGTGCCCTTCGGCACTGCCGCCGCCGACGTGCTCGAGGCCTTCCGGCCGCCAGTGGTGAGCTTTCACTTCGGGCTGCCCGAGCCCGGGTTGCTGGCCCGCGTGCGGGGCTGGGGCGCGAAGGTGCTGTCCTCGGCCACGACCGTCGAGGAGGCGCGCTGGCTCGAGGCGCACGGCGTGGACGCCGTGATCGCGCAAGGGCTCGAAGCAGGCGGCCACCGCGGCATGTTCCTGTCGGCCGACCTGGCCACGCAACTGGGCACGCTGGCACTCGTGCCGCAGGTGGTGCGTGCGGTGAAGGTGCCGGTGATCGCCGCCGGCGGCATCGCCTGCCGCGAGGCGGTGGCCGCGGCGCGGGCGCTGGGTGCGGCGGGCGTGCAGGTGGGCACGGCCTTCCTGCTGTGCCCGGAGGCCACCACGAGCGCGGTGCACCGCGCGGCGCTGCGCAGCCAGGCAGCACGCGTGACGGCGCTCACCAACCTCTACAGCGGCCGGCCGGCGCGGGGCATCGTCAACCGGCTCATGCGCGAGCTCGGGCCGATGAGCGCGGCCGCCCCTGCCTTCCCGCTGGCCACGGCCGCCGTGGCCCCGCTGCGCGCGCAGGCCGAGGCCCGGGGCAGCGGCGACTTCTCGCCGCTGTGGGCGGGGCAGGATGCAAGCGGCTGCCGCGAGGTGCCGGCGGCGCAGCTCACGCGCGAGCTGATGGGCTGATGGGCTGATGGGCTGATGGGCTGATGGCGGCTGGGGAAGCCCCCGCAGCCATGCAGATGTGTATGCCTGCCATGCGTGACGCAGGCTTGCCCGCCCGAGCATGGCTGGCAACCATGCCGGCGGGCTCACCCACCGAGCCGGCTTCCGCGGAGACTGCCATGCCCCCTGCCAACATCCCTTTCCTGGCCAGCCCATCGGGCAGTGTCGATTCGCCCGAAGCCGCACCGGGTCGCCGTGCCTTCATCCGGCTCGTCGGCGGGGGCGCCGTGCTGGCTGGAGGCGGCCTGCTGGCCGGCTGCAGCGGCAAGCTGCCCGACGTGGCCGTGCAGGCCTGGAGCCGCGCACAGGGCGAGACCGACACCCGGCGCTTCATGCTGGCCCACGCCCTGCTGGCTCCCAACCCCCACAACCGCCAGCCCTGGATCGCCGACCTGCGCGAGGCCGGGCGCATCCACCTCATCTGCGACGGCGAGCGGCTGCTGCCCGAGACCGATCCGTTCGGGCGCCAGATCCTCATCGGCTGCGGGGCCTTCCTCGAGCTGGCCGTGATCGCCGCCGCGCAGCGCGGCCTGGCTGCCACGGTGGAGCTCTTTCCCCAGGGAGCGCCGGCCGAGGCGGAGCTGCCCAAGGGCCACCGCGTGGCCACGCTCACACTGGGCGAGACGGCAAGCGCCAAACCGGATGCGCTCTTCGCGCAGATCGCGCGGCGGCACACGCTGAAATCGGCCTACGCGGCCGGGCGACCGTTGCCCGAGGCTCTCGTGCGCACCTGGTCGGAGACGGCCAGCGCCTTCGGCCTGCGCAGCGCAGTCGTCTCGGGCGAGGCGGCGATGGCACCGATCCGGCGCATCACGCGCGAGGCCTACGAGATCGAGGCCATCACGGCGCGCACCTGGCTCGAGTCGGCCCGGCTCATGCGCATCGGGCCCGACGCCATCGCCACCCACCGCGACGGCATCAGCCTGAACAGCCCGATGGTGCGCACGGTGCACACCCTGGGGCTCTTCGACCCGATGGAGGTGCCCGCGCGCGGCAGCCAGGCGCTGCAGCGCGTGATGGATCGCTGGATACCCTTCGAGACGGGCAGCGGCTACCTGTGGATGGCCTCCACCGGCAACGCGCGCGTGGCCCAGGTCGGCGCGGGCCGGGCCTACGTGCGCGCGCACCTGCAGGCCACGGCCGCGGGCGTGGAGATGCATCCGTTGTCGCAGGCACTTCAGGAGTTTGCGGAAGTGCGTGGCCCGCGCGAGGCCGTGCACCGGGCGCTGGGCGTCGACACTGGCCGCGAGACCCTGCAGATGCTCGCGCGCGTGGGCTTTGCCATCGAGCCGGGCGGCCCGAGCCCGCGCCGGGACCTGGAGACGATGCTGCGCACCTGATGCCGGCCGGCGCGCCCGACCCTCACGTGGACAGGGCTGCCCGAGGTGCGCACACTGCGGCGATGCCCAGGCAGCCGGCCCCCCTCCATCCGCCCGAACTCGCGCCTCCCGCTGGTGCGGCGCTGGACGACTGGAACCTGCTGCGCTCCTTCATCGCCGTCTACGAATGCGGCACGCTGACGCAGGCCGCGCGGCAGCTCGGCGCCACGCAGCCGAACCTGGGCCGGCACGTGCGGGCGCTGGAGAAGGCGCTGGGCGAGACGCTCTTCGTGCGGCGGCCCGGCCGGCTCGAGCCCACCGAGCGCGCGCACGCGCTGTATGGCGTGACCGCGCCGATGAAGGCCTCGGCTCAGGAAGCGGGCCGCCTGCTGGCGCAGTCGGGCGCCGGCCCCACGGGGACGGTGCGCATCGCAGTTTCGGAGGTGTACGCGGCGCACGTGGTGGCGCCGCTGGCGGCGCAGTGGCTGGCCGAGCAGCCCGGCCTGGAGATCGAGCTGTCGGTGTCCAACCGTCCAGACAACCTGCTGCGCCGGGACGCCGACATCGCCGTGCGCTTCTTCCGCCCCGAGCAGGAGGACCTGATCGCCGTGCGGGTGGGCGCCACCGAGCTCGGCCTGTATGCACACGAGTCCTTCCTGGCGCGGCACGGCGAGCCCGACTCCTTTGCGATCCCTGAGGAGGCCTTCGTCGCCGGCTTCGACCGCGAGACCTCGCCGCTGGCCCCGCTGATCAAGGGGCCGGCGCCGGCCGCGCCGATCCGCTTTCGGCTGCGCACCGATGCCATGCTGGCGCGCCAGGCAGCCGTCGAGACGGGCCTTGGGGTGGGTGTCTATCTCGGGGACGTGGCCGCCGGGCGGCCAGGGCTGCGTCGCATCCTGGCCGACCGGTTCGGCCAAACGATGGAGGTGTGGCTGTGTGCGCACCCCGAACTGCGACGCTCGGCGGCGATGCGCTTCGTGTGGACGCGGCTCGAGCAGGCGCTGCGCCAGCGGCTGGGCGGGCCGGCCTGATCCGCACGGTACTGCCTGCCGCACCCGCCGGTCGCGGCCGGTGCGACCTTGCAGCCGATCGGTACGACGGCATGCTGACCAGTGCAGACTCGTTGCATTCGCCTGACTCGCCGGCCACGATGCGACACCTGCTCCGATACTTGCCCGCCCGACTGGGTCAGCGCCGCCAGGCCTCACCCGTGCGCGCGTGGGCGCTGCTGGCGGCCTGCCTGGGCCTGCTGCCCACAGCCCGCGCCGACGCCCTGTGGCAGGTCGTGGTGGACCAGCACGCCGCGATCGCGCAGCGCGCGCCCTCGAGGGTCACGCAGGCCTACACGGTGCAGATGAACGACCAGCCGCCCATGTCGTTCACCGTGACCAAGACCCTCGTCGACTGGAAGGACGGCAAACCCGTGTACCGCACCGAGTCGAACGAGGAGCTGTCGGGTGAACGCCGGCGCGCGAAGGCCTTCGATCCGAGCACCCAACTGGCCCGGTTCCAGGACCAGCTCTACAAGCCCGATGCCCAGGTCAGCCGCAAGGATGGCATCCCCTTGGACGGCGCCCTGGCCACGCGGCTGGAGGCACAGGCCACGCCGGTCACGGCGCGGGTATTGGTGGAGCCCGCCACGGGCGCCTTGCTGCGCAGCGAGCTTCAGGTGGCAGTGCCCCTGATGGGTCGGGCATCGATCACGCGGCACTTCGTGGCAGGCGAGCCGGGGCCCCGCCTGCCCCACTCGGCGTGGATCGACATGAAATTCAGGAGGATGCTCGACACCATCCACCTGACCGTGGCCGAGCGCTACGCCGGCTGGGTGCCGGTGCCACGACCCTGAGCCGATCAGCGGGCAGGCGTGCTCGCCCGCCACAGCCGCGCGTGGAGTGCAACCGCGTCCGACTCGGCCAGCCACGGCACCTCCAGGGCCCGCGACAAGGTCATGCCCATCGCGTCGGCGCTCAGCCCGGCCGTCCCGGCCCGGCGATCGGTCGGCGAGCGCCGTAGCATCACGGCCTGTGCGCGACCCTCCGGCAGCAGCACCCAGCGGCGCGTGAGTACGCCGCTGCGCCACACCACGACCCCGTGATCCACCGCATAGGCCGCCCAGGTGGCCCAGCACCGGGCGTGCCAGCCGCTGGCTGCCACGAGCACGGCCGACAGGGCGAGCATCGCCGGCCCGGTATCGGCGGGCAGCGTGGGGAGCCACCACGCCAGCAGCGTGCACGCGATGAGCACCGGCAGCAGCCACAGCAACGTGCGCGCCCAGCGACGCCGCGCGGCGCCCGGATGCAGGGGCCGCCACTGCAGCGCCTGCAGGTCGAGCCCGGGCAGGCAGGCCTGGATGAGCGCCTGGGCCTGGGCGGGCGAGGCGATGGGCGCCAGGTGGTCCAGCCGCGGCACGGGCTCGGTGGACGTCACCACCGCAGCGGGCAGGTCCACGCGCAGGCTGCAGCGGCCGAAGAGCCGGTGCAGCAGCGTGCGCTCGAGCACCAGGCGCTGGATGGCGCCCACCCGGCCGCTCACGTCGATGCGGGTCGCGAGGCCGCGCTGCACGCGCAGGCGGTCGCCCCTGCGCGTGAGCATGAAGCCGTGCTGGGTGAAGACGGCATGGCCGATGGACAGGACGCGCACGAAGACCAGGGCGAACGCCAGCAGCGCCAGGAGCCAGGCCGCCAGCTGGAACACGCCGGCGGCCGCCGCCTCGCCCATCCCGGCCTCGACGGTCTCGGCCAGGCGGTCGGCGCCGGGCACGAGCTCCAGGATCTCGGCGTTCTGCGAGACGACGCCTGCGACCATCGCCACCACCAGGAAGCCGCGGTTGGAGATCAGCCCGAGCTTGAGCAGCTCCGCGGTGGGCAGCGTGAGCAGCACGTCAGCGGCCTGCCCGGACGCAGCCGCCGCTTCCCCGGGCGGCACGGGATGCGCCGCGGCGCCCGGGTCGGCCGGGGCAGCCTGCGCGGCGCGGTGCAGGCGCAGCTGCTCGGCCAGGCGTGCTGCCTCACGCGGGTAGAGCACCCGCATCACCGCCTCGGCCCGACCGCCCGAGCCCGACTCCAGCACGAGCTCGGTGACGTCGATGAAGCGGTGCATGAGGCCGCGGCGCTCGCTCACCGACTGGATGCGCGTGAAGGGCACGTGGCGCGACTCGCGCGTGAAGATGCCTTCACGGATCACGATCTCGTCGGCCAGCACCTCGTAGCGAAAGCTGCGCGCGCGCAGCCAGCCGTAGGCGCACACGATGACGACCGCTGCACCTGCCAGGCCCGAAACGAGCAGCTCCTGCTCGCGCCTGAGCACCACGAGGATCAGCAGCGGCAGGGCGATTTCCTTGAGCGCCCCTGCGGCGTGGAAGAGCCACGACCAGGGATGCAGCCGACGGGCGGGCAGCACCGCGTTCACGCCGCCGCACCCTGTCCGGGCGCAGCCGGATCCTGCAACTCGGCCAGCAGGCCGTCGCGCAGCGCCTGTGCCTGCTGCGGCTCCAGGCCGGGCAGGCGCGTCTCGTAGGCGTGGGAGCCCGCGGTGTAGAGCTCCAGCGTGGCCAGCCCCAGCCAGCGCTCCAGCGGGCCGCGCTTGATGTCCAGGTGCTGCAGCCGCGTCATCGGGATCCAGACCTCGCGCTGCCACCAGGCGCCCTTGCACACCACCACGCCCTCGCCTGGCCGGCGCTGCCAGCGGTAGACGCGTGCGGCGACCTGGGCGCGCCACAGCAGCAGCCACGACACGGCGATCCAGACGGCCAGGCCCACGAAGGCCGAACGGCCCAGTCCCGAACGCGCCCTCAGGCCGAAGGCCTCCACCCAGATCGGCCAGGCCACCAGCCAGGCCACCGCGCCCGCGGCCAGGCCCAGCAGCAGCGCGTGCAGGCGCCACAGCACGGCCAGATTCGGGTGCGGCCGACCCTCGGTCATGTCGATTCCTTGCATGGAGCGATGATCGCATCGCGGGCAGGTTGCTGCAGCGCGACGCGTCTTGCCGGGCAGCAGGCGGCATGGGACCATCTCGCCCATGTCGATCAAGCAGGTGGGCTCCACGCCGATCCAGCCCCGGCACCGGCTGAGCTGCCACTGCGGCGCCGTGGTGCTCGAGCTCGAGCTGCCCGAGGGCATCGTCAACCCGCGCCGCTGCGACTGCTCGATCTGCCGGCGCAAGGGCGCCATCGTCGCCTCGGTCAAGCTCGACGGCATCCGGGTGCTGCAAGGCCAGGAGCACTTGCGCCTGTACCAGTTCAACACGCGCGTGGCGCGCCACTACTTCTGCAGCGTGTGCGGCATCTACACCCATCACCAGCGCCGCTCGTTTCCCGACCAGTACGGCTACAACGTGGGGTGCCTGGAGGGGGTCAACCCCTTCGAGCTGCCCGAGGTGCCGGTCAACGACGGGGTGAACCACCCGGCGGATCGCGTCGCCCGGTGAGGAAGGCGCCGGCGCGTCGGGCATGCCTTTGCTGGGGGGCCTGAGCACGCGGCCGCCTGGTCGGCCGCCGCCCGTCCTGCCCGTCCTGCCCGTCCTGCCACTCACCCGGCGAGACCGGCCGGTCATGCAGCGGGCCACCCGGCCCCGGCGATCCCTGCCTAGACTGCAGGGCATGGATCCCCGACCGCTCTCCGAAGGCAACCGGCTGCAGCGTGCCTATGCGCGCTGGGCCGAGCCCTACTACGGGAAGATGACGCCCGAGCAGCGGGTGGAGGCCGAGCGCATCGACAGGTGGCTTTACAGCCGCTCGGGCTGGCCTGCCTGGCTCGGGGCGACGTCAGTCGCGTCGGGCGTGGCGCTGCTGCTGGTGATCTTCGGCGACTTCCCGGTGGCGATAGCCTTGGGCCTGGGCCTGGCGATCACCTTGACGGTGGGCTTCGTGTGGATGGAGCCGTGGTTCTTCCCCGAACGGTTTGCCGGCGGCCGGCCTCTGCTGCGCAAGGCCCTCTTGTTCATGGGCATGAGCCTGGCCGGAGCGGTGGTGGGGTTCACGGTGGCGGAACTGGCCAAGCTCGGCGGAAGCTGGCCGGCTCCGGAGCGCCTGCCCAAGGTGCTGGGGGGTCTGGCGCTCGCGATGGGGGTGGGGGCGCTGGCGATGGCGCCGCTCGTTGCAATCCAGTGGGCCACGGCCAACTTCCGCCGCCGCCGGCTCGAGCGCGAGCTCACCGAGCTGCGCCTGGCGCAGGATCGCGACGCCAGCGCACGCGAGGCCGCGGAGGCGCGGCTGCGGCTGCTGCAGGCGCAGATCCACCCGCACTTCGTGTTCAACACGCTGGCGGCCGTGCAGCACTGGGTCGACCAGGGCGACCCCCGGGCGGCGCCTCTGCTGCGCGCGCTCACCGCGTTCCTGCGCGGCTCCACCGACATGCTCGGTCGGGAGCGCATCACCCTCGGCGAGGAAGCGGCGACCGTCGGGCACTACCTGGCGATCATGCAGGCGCGCCTGGGCCAGCGGCTGCGCAGCGACATCCAAGTGCCCGCCCGACTGGCCAGCACCGAGCTGCAGCCGGGGCTGCTGCTCACGCTCGTCGAGAACGCCGTGGAGCACGGCATCGAGCCAGCGCTGGCCGGTGGCACGGTGCGCGTCGTGGCCGAGTACGACGAGCTCGGCGGCACGGTGCGCGTGCGCGTGCGCGACGACGGCCTGGGCCTGCCGCAGAGCTGGCAGGAGGGCGTGGGCCTGGCCAACTGCCGCCAGCGCCTGGTGCACCATTTCGGCGCCGCGGCTCGGCTGGAGGTGCTGGCGCACGAGCCGGGCACCGAAGCCGTGATGAGCTGGCCCAGGCAAGGAGCAGACACATGAGACCGACGGCCACCGTGCTGATCGCCGACGACGAGGAGGCGCCGCGCGCGCAACTGGTCGACGCACTCGCAAGAGCCTGGCCCGAGGCGCAGCTCGTGGCCACCTGCGTCAACGGCGTGGACGCGTGGGACGCCTTCCTGGAGCACGAGCCGCAGGTGTGCCTGCTCGACATCCGCATGCCCGGCCTCAGCGGCATCGAGGTCGCGCAGCGCATCGACGGGCGCGCCCCTGTCGTCTTCGTCACCGCCTTCTCCGACCATGCGCTGGCTGCCTTCGATGCGGGCGCGGTGGACTATGTCCTCAAGCCCGTGGAGGCGCCGCGGCTGGCGCAGGCCCTGGCGCGGGTGCAGGCGCGGCTGCAGGCCACGGCCGCGCAAGACCCGCCGGCGCCGCCCCCTGTCGCGGGCAAAGGCCCCGGCCCCGGCACGGGATCGAACGCGGGCCACGACCCCGCCTCGCTGCAGGCGCTGCTCGCGCAGCTGGCCGCACAGGTGCAGCGCCCGGCACCGCTGGACGTGATCCAGGCCAGCGTGGGCAAGGAGGTGCGCCTCATCCGCGTGGAAGACGTGCTTTTCTTCGAGGCCGATGCGCGCTACACGCGCGTGGTGTGGCGCAGCGTCGCCACGCCGGATGCCCCGGCCCAGGACGGCGAGGCGCTCATCCGCACGCCGCTCAAGGAGCTGCTCGTGCAGCTCGATGCACGCCAGTTCCGCCAGGTGCACCGCTCGGTCATCGTGGCGCAGCGCCACATCGAGGCGGCCGTGCGCGTGGACGAGCACAACATGCACCTGCGGCTGCGCGGGCGCAGCGAGAAGCTGCCCGTGTCGCGCCATTTCCAGGCCTTCTTCAAGGGGCAGTGAAGCAAGGCGGGAGAAGGGGCCGGGCGCGGCACAATGGCCCATCCGATCCACTCCCCCGGAGCCTGCGGATGACCTCCAGCTGGTCTGCCTCCTGCCGCTGCGGCGCCTTGCGCGTGCAGCTCGCGAGCCCCGCGGTGCTGCAGCTCGTGTGCCACTGCACCGATTGCCGCGCCGTGGCAGGCACGCCGTTTTCCAACTTCGTCTTCTTCCGCGCCCGTGATGCGCAGGTCTCGGGCGAGACGGTGCGGCGCGAATTCGTCGCCGACTCGGGCCACGCCACGGTGCGCGAGTGCTGCCCCCGGTGCGGCGACATGCTCGTCGACCGCACGGCCGGATTCCCGAAGGTGATCGGGATCGTGGCCGAGCGGCTGGACCCACCCTTCACCTTCGAGCCGCAGCACCACGTGTGGGCCGACAGCAAGCTGCCCGGGGTCGCGATCCCGGCCGGCGTGACGGCCTACCCGCGCGGGGCGCCAGCCTGAGCGCAGTGGGCCGGGCTGCCCGAGTGCGCCCGCTGCCCGCGCTGGCCGCGGCAGCCTTGCTGCTGGGCACGCTGGCCGGTTGCGCGCTCGCGCCGCGCGGTGAGTTCGCCTTCGCTGCCTGGCGCCCCTGGCAAGGGCAGCCGCTGGCCGACTTCGAGCGCCACCTCTTAGCCGAAGGCGTCTCCCAGGTGCTGCCGCTGCACCAGCTGCTGCGCTCGGCCTCGTCGTGGCGCGAGTGCGGGGCCGAGCCCTTTGCGCTGCCGCCGCGCGAACAGTGGCCCGCCGTGGCCTCGGTGCTGCGGCTGCTGCAGGCGCTGCAGGCCGCCGGCGCGGTGGGGCGCGCGCTCGAGGTGCACTCGGGCTACCGCCACCCCGCGCTCAACGTCTGCGCCCAGGGCGCCGCGGGCAGCGCGCACCTGCGCAGCTTTGCGATCGACTTCACGCCGCTCGACGGATCGGATCCCACCGAGCGGCTGTGCGCCTTCTGGCGTACGCAGGGAAGGGCCTGGAACATGGGCCTGTCGCGCTACCCCTCCGGACGCATCCACATCGATACCGCGGGCCACCGCACCTGGGGCGCCGACCACACAGGGCGATCGTCGGTGTGCGGCTGAGGCCGCCGGTCGGCTGCAGGCTGACAGCGGGGCGCACGGCCCGCGCAGCCCGTGCGCCGCTAGCCCGGGGCCTTGGGCAGCTCGATGCCCGGGAAGATCTTGATGACGGCGCTGTCGTCCTCGCGCCCGTGGCCGGCACTGGAGGCCTGCATGAACATCTGGTGCGCGGTGGAGGCCAGCGGCAGCGGGAACTTGGTGGCGCGCGCGGTGTCGAGCACCAGGCCCAGGTCCTTCACGAAGATGTCCACCGCCGACAGCGGCGTGTAGTCGCCCGCGAGCACGTGCGCCATGCGGTTCTCGAACATCCACGAGTTGCCGGCACTGTGCGTGATGACCTCGTAGAGGGCAGCGGCTTGCACCCCCTCGCGCAGGCCCAGCGCCATCGCCTCGGCGGCAGCCGCGATGTGCACGCCGGCCAGCAGCTGGTTGATGATCTTGACCTTGCTGCCCGCGCCGGCCCGCTCGCCGAGCCGGTAGACCTTGGCCGCCATCGCCTCGAGCACCCCGTCGCACTTCGCGTAGGCCGCAGGCCGCCCGGCCGTCATCATCGTGATCTGGCCAGCGGCCGCGCGCGCAGCGCCGCCTGAGATCGGCGCGTCCAGGTACAGCAGCCCGAGCGCCTCGAGGCGGCCCTCCAGCGCCACCGAGGCGTGGGGGTCGACGGTGGAGCACATGACGAAGAGGCTGCCCGGGCGCATCGCCGCGGCCACGCCGCCTGCGCCGAAGAGCACGTCCTCGGTCTGCTGCAGGTTCACCACCACCGAGACCACGACCTCGCAGGCCGCGGCAAGCTCGGCGGCCGTGGCGCAGGGCGTGCCGCCCTCGCACGCGAAGGCCTCGGCCACGCCCGGCCGCACGTCGTGCACGTGCACGTCGCAGCCCGCACGGCGCAGCGATGCGGCCATGCCCGCACCCATCGCGCCCAGTCCGATCAGCCCGACCTTGCGGCCCGCTGCAGCTTGCATCTGGCTCTCCTTCATCCTTCAGCCCCCCTTGGCCGCCCTCAGCCGCCCTCAACCGCCCTCAGCCGCGCTCGATGCGAAACACCGCCACGCTGGCCATCAGGTTGGGCCACAGCCGCACCTCGCGCCCCGCGTGCAGCCCGAAGGCGTCCGTCACGGCCAGCCCGCACTTGCGCGCGAGCACCTCGAAATCGGCGTGCGTGCCCACGCGGATGTTGGGCGTGTCGTACCACTCGTAGGGCAGCGCGCGCGTCACGGGCATGCGGCCCATCGCCACGTGCAGCCGGTTGGGCCAGTGCGCGAAGTTCGGGAAGCTCAGCACGCCGATGCGCCCCACGCGCACGGTCTCGCGCAGCATGCGCTCGGTGTTGCGCAGGTGCTGCAGCGTCTCGAGCTGCAGCACGACGTCGAAGCTCTGGTCCTCGAAGAGCGCCAGGCCCTCCTCGAGGTTGAGCTGCACCACGTTCACGCCGCGCCGGATGCAGGCGTGCACGTTGGCGTCGTCGATTTCCACGCCGTAGCCGCTGCAGCCACGCGTGTCGCGCAGGTAGGCGAGCATCTCGCCGCTGCCGCAGCCCAGATCCAGCACGCGCGAGCCGGGCGGCACGAGCCGCGCGATGAGCTCCAGATCGCGCCGTTCAGACACGGGCCGCTCCCGCAGCCCGCGGGCCTTGTGGCTCCGTACCGGTGGCGATGCCATCGAACCACGCCCGCACCGCGCGGTGGTAGCGCGCATCGTCGAGCAGGAACGCGTCGTGGCCGTGCGGCGCATCGATCTCGGCGTAGCTCACGTCGATGCGGTTGTCCACGAGCGCCTT
>CAILKA010000536.1 GCA_903834645.1 uncultured beta proteobacterium | reverse complement strand
GGTTCAGGCGACGCCACGGAAGCGTTCATCGCCTCGGCGGCCGCCGACTCGCCTGAGACGGCCCCGGCGCCGACGACACGGCGCCGGCTTCGCAAGGTGCAACCACCCGGCCCGAAGGGCGAAGACGCGCCTTTCTGACGGACAGCAGGGCACGCCCTGCCCATCAGGTCTTCGCCTCGGCCGCGCGCGACACGCTCACCTGCTCGCCGAGCAGGCCACGCGGGCGCAGCACGAGCACGAGTGCGATGAGCGCCCCGATGAGGGCCACCTGCAAGGCCGCGGCGCGGGCCTGCTCGGCCTGCGGGACAAGGCCGCGCAAGGCGCCTCCGGCCACGGCCCAGAAGCCCCACACCACGTAGGCGCCGAGTATCGCCCCCACATTGCGGCCCGAGCCACCGACGATCAGCATGGCCCAGAGCTGAAAGGTGAGGATGGGCAGGAAATCCTCCGGTGCGATGTAGCCCACGAAGTGGGCATAGACCGCGCCGCCCAGTCCCATCAGGGCGCTGCCGATCACGAAGCTCTGCAGCCGGTAGACGAAGGCACGCTTGCCCAGCGATTCGGCGGCCACCTCGTCCTCACGGATGGCGCGCAGCACACGTCCCCAGGGGCTGCGCACCAGCGTTTCCAGCGCCCACCAGGCCAGGCCCAGCAGGGCGAGCACGAGCCCGAGGTAGGCGGCGTTCCAGGCCACGCCCGTGCCCAGCCAGCCCTGCAGCGGCTTGGGGACGAACTGGATGCCGAAGGTGCCGCCCGTGAGGGGCTGGGCGTTGGTGGCGATGAGCTGGATGGTCACGGCCACGCCGAAGGTGGTGATGGCCAGGTAGTCGTGGCGCAGCCGCAGCGTCAGGACCCCCACCAGCAGCCCCGCCAGGCCCGAGGTGAGCATGGCTGCGAGCCAGCCGGCTGCCACCGGCCAGCCGAAGCCGCCGATGCGCTCGGCCGCCTCGGGCGTGGTCAGGATGGCCGAGGTGTAGGCCCCCACCGCGACGAAGCCGGCCACGCCCACGTTGAAGAGCCCCGTGTGGCCCCACTGCAGGTTCAGCCCGAGCACGATGATCGCGTAGGTGCTCGCAAAGACGAGGAAGAAACTGCCGTAGGAGAGCCAGCCTTCGATCATGACTTCTCCGCAAACAGACCCGTGGGGCGTACCAGCAGCACCGCAATCAGCACGAAGAAGGCAGCCGCCGCGCGGTACTCGGCGCCCACCACGTGCACGGCCGCGCTCTCGGCCAGGCCGATGACCAGGCCGCCGATCACCGCCCCCCATACCGAACCGATGCCGCCCAGGATGACGGCGGCAAAGAGAGGCAGCAGCAGGTCCAGGCCAAGCGTCGGACGCAGCTGCACCGTGAGCCCGGCGAAGACGCCCGCCACCGCGGCCAGCACGCCCCCGATGATCCAGGTGGCGCGCAGGATGCGCTGCGGATCGATCCCGCACACGCGGGCGAGCTGCGGGTTCATCGAGGTCGCTCGCATCGCGCGGCCCAGCGTGCTGCGTGCCAGGAACAGGTGCACCCCCACCACCGTGACGAGCGTCAGCCCCAGCACGAACATCTGGTCGGGTGTGATGCGCATGCCCCCCCACAGGCTGCGCGGCACGACGTTGACCGCGATCTGCAGCTCCTGCGAGTAGTACTGCGGCACGCCGCCGTAGACGAAGAGCAGCAGGTTGCGCAGCGCCAGCGCCGCCCCGAAGCTGGCGATGATCAGCGTGATCGCGCCCTGCTCTCGCAGGCGGCGAAACAGGACACCGTCGAGGACCAGGGACAGCGCGCACACGAACGCAGCCGCGGCGGCCAGCGCGGCCATCAGGGGCCAGCCAAAGGAGAACGGCGCGAGCGGGCGCACGCCACCGGCC
>CAILKA010000535.1 GCA_903834645.1 uncultured beta proteobacterium | reverse complement strand
TTGGCCAGCTGCTTGAGCAGCTCGCCCGTCAGGTTGCCGGCCGAGCCCACGCCGGCCGAGCCGTAGCTCAGGCGCCCCGGGCGGCTGCGCGCCAGCGCCACGAGCTCCTGCACCGACGCCGGGTTGATGGAGGGCCCCACCACCAGCACCGAGGGCGCGTGGGCCAGCAGGCACACGGGCTCGAAGTCGCGCTGCAGCTCGAAGGGCAGCCGGGTCTGCATGGCCACGTTGATCGTCAGCGCGCTGGTGCTGAAGAGCAGCGTGTGGCCATCGGCCGGCGTCTTGGCCACCAGATCCGCGCCGATGGAGCCACCGGCACCGACGCGGTTCTCGACGACCACGGGCTGGCCGAGCGAGGCCTGCAGCCGCGTGGCGAGCTGCCGGGCGGCCACATCCACGAGGCCACCGGCTGGCCACGGCACCACGATGCGCAGCGGCCGGGCGGGATAGGCCTGTGCCCGGGCGGGCACACCCAGCAGGGCCGCTGCACCGCCCCCGGCCAGGGTGGCCAGCCGCCGCAGCGCCGAGCGTCGGTTCGTGCAGGCCGGTGGCTTCGGTTGACGCGTGCTTTTCATGGTGTCTCCTGGGTGGTGGTGGAGCGAAGCGGGTCAAGGCAGTGGGTCAAGGGGCCAGGCCCAGCCGCGTGAAGGCCTCCGGCGGGGCCTCGTTGGCGCGCATCAGCGCGGCCATCTGATCGAGCAGCCGGGCCTCGATGCGTTCGTCGCGAAAGGGCTTGAGCTGCTCGGGATCGGCGTGCAGGTCGAAGAGCACGGTGGTGGTGTCCTCGTAGCCGCCACCCTGGCCCTGGTGGCCCGTGGGCTGGCCCTTGGCGTTGCGCCTGGCGGGCACCTTCAGCAGCGGCACGCCCTGCGTGAAGCCCAGTGCGCCGCTCAGCTGCGCCCCGCGCAGCTCGTCGACGTGAAACAGGTTCTTCAGGTGCATGGGCATGAGCGTGTACTCGTAGAGCATCTGGCGCGTCATGTCCTCGGGGTAGCGGAAGTAGGTGTAGCGCCCGTCGGTGATGTTGGTGCCGGCGCCGAACATGCCGTAGAGCGCGGCTTCGCGCACGGGGGTGTCCTGCTCCAGCAGCGGCAGCAGGTCGTGGCCTTCCACGCTCGCGGGGGCGGCCACCCCGTGCATGGCCAGCAGCGTGGGCATGAGGTCGGTGGTCTGCGTGAGCGCCTGGCGCCGCTGGCCGGCGCAATGCGCGAAGGCCGGGTGGTGGATGAGCAGCGGGATGTGAGCGATCTCGTTGAAGAAGGGCATGCGGTTCTTGCCCCACCAGTCGTGCTCGGCCAGCAGGAAGCCGTGGTCGGTGCTCAGCACGACGGCGGTGTCGCGCCACATGTCGTGGCGGTCCAGGTAGTCCAGCAGGCGGCCGAAGTAGTGGTCGCACATGGCCAGCAGCGCCGCGTAGTTGGCGCGCAGCTCGGCCACTTCCTGCGAGCTCTCCTGGTTGCGCTGGTAGCGCGGCCAGTCGAGCAGCGGCCCGGTGTAGCCCGTGGGGTAGGGCTCGCGAAAACGCGCCGGCGCGTGGAAGGGCTCGTGCGGGTCGAAGCACTCCAGGTGCAGCAGCCAGTGGTCGGTGTCGCGGTTGTGGTCGAGGAACTCGAAGCCCGCAGCGAAGGTGCGCGGGCAGCAGTAGTCCTCCTCGGCCTGCATGAAGGAGCGGTTGACCATGGCCTGCAGGCGCCCGTCGGCGCGATCGGCAAAGCCTCCTGCGGGGTGCTGCATGGGGTGGTACATCGCGCGCCAGCGCTCCACCGGCGGCTGCACCAGGGCCTTCCACTTGTCCCACTCCTGGCCGCGGATGAACTCCCAGGAGGAATAGCGGTTGTGGTACGTCGAGCCACCGTCTTCCCAGTAGTGGTAGTGGTCGGACACGAGGTGCGTGTACGCGCCTGCGGCCTGGAGGGCTTGTGCGAAGGACTGGTCGAAGGGCTCCAGCGGCCCCCAGCTTCGGTGCAGAAAGTTCAGCCGCCCGGTGTGCAGGTCGCGCCGCGCGGGCATGCAGGGCAGGCTGCCGGTGTAGTGGTTGTCGAAGGTGACGCAGCGCTGGGCAAAGCGCTTGAAGTGCGGCGTGGCCACGGCCGTGCCGCCGTAGCACTCCAGCGCATTGCGCACCAGGGAGTCGAAGAGAACGAAGATGGTCCGCATGGGCCTGAGTGGCTTCAGTGGGCCACGAGCATGTCGCACAGGCCGGCGAGGTCCGGCTCGTCGCCCAGGCCGGGGCGCTCGCTCAGGCGCACCCGGCCATCGGCCACCTGCGCGACGGGGCCGCAGG
>CAILKA010000534.1 GCA_903834645.1 uncultured beta proteobacterium | reverse complement strand
CTCGGCGTCGAGGCTGCGGCTGATGCGCATCGTCGAGGCGAAGGCGTAGAGCGGCTTGCCGGGGTGCGCGGCGCGCAGCTCGCGCAGCCACAGCAGCCGCGAGGCCAGGGCCCCTTCCTCGTCGTCGACGAAGCGCGAGGGCACGAGGCCGCCGTAGACGAGCATGTCCAGCGAAAGCACGAAGCCCGCCACCGCGCCGGCCTCGCGTGCGATCCAGGCCACGAGCGCGTCACGGTCGGCGGGCTGGCGCAGATGGCCGAGCCGGTCGACGGGCGGCACCACCAGTTCCCAGCCGCCTGCAGCCATCAGATGCACCACCTGCTCGCGCACAGCGGGCCGTGCGTCCAGTGGCAGAGCCAGGAGGCGGTTTGCGGGGCTCATGGCTGCACCCGGATCTCGTGGCGGCGCTCGGAGTGGGGGCGGCGGCTGCGGCAGGGTCTGCGCGATGGCTTCATGCGCACGCTCGCAGTGTCAGCAGGGCGTGCGGGGCCACGGCGTGGCGATCGGCGGCGGTGGGTGCCACGGGCGTGCCGTCGGCCCGCACGGCCTGCCACTGGGCCGGCATGAGCGCGAGCGGCTGCGTCCGGTCGGTGGGGTTCCACAGGCGCAGCTCCAGCGGTCCTTCGGCCCCGAGGCGGCGCACGCTGCTCACCACCACCTCGGCGTTGCCGATGTCCAGGGGCGCGGGCCAGCGGCTGCGGTGGCCGCGCAGCACGAGGGGCGGGCGGCGCAGCCGGCGCGCCTGCGGGAGCGCCTGCGCGGCGCTCCCGGGCCCGAAGCACCAGCGGAACACCTCGGTGCCCAGGCACTGGGCCTCGGGCGTGGCGATGTCCGGGCCGGCGCCCACGCCGCGGGTGAGCAGGTCGCGCCGCGACAGGAAGCCCACGCTGCGCACCAATGTCAGCGCCAGGAAGGGCCGGCCTGCATGCTCGATCGCCTCGCACTCGTGCATCGCCTCGTGCGCCAGCCACCAGGGCGCGGCGTGCAGCGCGCTGCCCGTGGGAAGCACGGCCACGGGCATCTCCTGGCGCGACGCTGCCCCGGGCACCTCGCGCCGCACCCGCGGCCGCTCCGACCAGGTGAAGGCGGTGTCGGTCCAGAAAGGGGCGGTCGCGTCTGCCAGGGGCAGTAGGAGGCGCGTGCGCTGGTCACGCGAGCGGTTGTGCCAGACGAGCTCGGCGTGCACCGTCGGCTCGTCGCCGAGGAGACGCAGGCACAGCGTCCCTTCGTTGCACACACGCTCGGCAGCCGCGCCCCGCCGATCGGGTGCGAGCCCGGCCGGCACGTCCATCCGGATCGACAGGCGCAGCTCGGCTGCGCCGTCGCGCTGCCAGGCACCCTGCGCGCGCAGGCACGAAGCCACCTGGACCGACGGTTCGGGCGGAGGGCTCCAGTTGTAGCTGTCCCCGGCGTCGAGCTCGTGCAGCCACTGCAGCAGAGGGGAATGCGTGGTGCCGCTGCGACGGTCCGTCAGGTGCAGCGTGCCTGCGGCATCGAGCCACAGCGCCAGCGTCGCGTTCTCGATGCGCGCGCCCGGTGCACCGGGCGCGGTGGCACCCGGCGTGACCTCGGCGGCCATCGGTGCCCCGGCGCCGGGCGCCGCGTCGGGCACAGCCTCGATCTCCAGCGCGATCGCACCGAGCCCGGGCACGTCCAGCGGGAGCGCCAGCGCGTAGTTCCAGCCCTGCAGCCGCTCGGGAAAGTCGTCCAGCGGCGAGCGGATCTCCTCGTGCGGTGTGGCCTCGAGCAGTGCGTGAGGCAGCGCCTGGCCACTGCGGGTCACGCGCAGCGCCGAGTGGCGCGGGCCCACGAGGAAGACGCGCAGCACCTGCCAACCCTGGAGCCGCTGCGCAAGCGGGTTGAAGACGGTGCAGCGGGCATCGTCGGCCCAGACGTCCGGCCCGCCCCCGTGCCGGTTCAGCGAGACCATTGCAGCCGCCGCGAGTGCATGCGCCTGGAGAGCATCCAGCCGCTGCTGCAGCGACACGAATCGCTGCTCCATCTCGCGGTGCACCGCGTCGGTGCTGCAGCCGCAGATCGAGTCGTGCGCCTGCTGCTGGAGCAAGAGGCGCCAGGCCTGTTCCAGCGCACGCGCGGGCCACTGAGCAGCCGGCACCGTGCAGGCCAGCAGCGGCTCGATGGCGCCCAGCAGTCGGTCCTCCGCCTGGTCATGCAGACGCTTCAGGTAACGGCGCGTGGACAGCACGTCGGGCAGCACGAAAGCCTGGCGGTTGGCCCGGAGCTCGCCGACGAGGCGCTCGCGCTCCGGTGTGGCCGCCAGCAGCGTCTGCGCGTGGTCGGCCAGCGTGGCCGGCACGAGCTCGAATTCGTCCTGGGAGGCATTGAAGGCCGCCAGCCGGGCAGCCATGTCGGCGCCGGGCAGCAGGTGGTCGCCGCCTTGGGTGAAGAGCAGCCGCGGCACGGCGCTGCGGGCCTTGAGGCGCTGCAGCAGAGCGAGCAGCTCCGGTTGCGCGCCCGGCACGTTCAGCGGGTGCTGGTAGTAGCCCTCCGGCAGGAACACGGTGCCCACCGAGGCGCCGCCCGGCGCCTCCCACTCGAAGCTGGTGGTGGCCGCATCGGCCCCGCGCCACAGCACAGCCGCCTCGATGCCGAACTCGCGCAGCAGGCGCGGCATCTGTGCCACGTGGCCGAAGCTGTCGGGCAGGTAGCCCACGCGCTGCAGCCCGCCCGCGCGGGTGGCGTCCGCGATGCCGATCTCGAGGTTGCGCAGCAGCGACTCGCCGCTGCACAGGAACTCGTCGGCCATCACGTACCAGGGGCCGAGGGCCACCTGGCCGCGCTGCACGGCCTCGCGCACGCGCTGCACCAGCGCGGGCTCCCCGTGGTTCATGATGTCCTCGAAGGCCACCGTCTGCCCGTCGAAGAGAAAGCCTTGCAGCGTGCCCGCCTCGAGCTGCGACACCACCGCCTCGAGCACGTGCGCGAGTCGGGCCACCGTGGTCTGGTAGGGCAGGTACCACTCGCGGTCCCAGTGCGTGTGCACCACCACGTCGACGCGCGTGCGGCTCATCCCTTCACCGCTCCCTTCATGGCGCCGGCGATGAACCAGCGCTGGCTGAACACGAACACGAGCAGGATCGGCAGCACCGACATCACGGTGCCGGCGGCCACCAGGCGCCAGTCCATCGAGAAGGCACTGGCCAGGCGGTTCACACCCAGGGGCAGCGTGTACAGGCGCGGGTCGTCCACGACGATGAGCGGCCACAGGAAGTCGCCCCACACGCCGATGAAGCCGAAGATCGCGAGCGTGGCGAGAGACGGCTTGACCAGCGGCAGCATCACGTGCCACCAGATGCGCCAGCGGGTCACGCCCTCGACGAGCGCAGCCTCCTCGAGCGCAGGCGGCACGCTGGCGAAGGCCTGGCGCATGAAGAAGACGCCGAAGGCTGTGCACGCGTGCGGAAGCACGAGCCCGAGGCGGGTGTTGTGCAGCCCGAGCGAGAGCGCAAGTTCGTACACCGGGATCATGAGCAGCTGGAAGGGCAGCATCATCGAGGCCAGCAGCACGGCGAACACGGCCGTGCGACCGGCGAAGGGGATGCGCGCCAGCGCGTAGCCCGCCAGCGACGACAGCACCAGGTTGCAGCCCACGGCCAGTGCGGCCACGAGCGCCGAGTTCATCAGGTAGCGGCCAAAGGGCTGGCTCTCGAGCACGCGCGCGAAGTTGGCCAGCGTCGGCTCGGCCGGCAGCAGGGAAGGCGGGAAGGCGTGGATGTTCTCCGACGGCGACTTCAGCGCCGTGGACAACAGCCACAGGAAGGGCCCGATCGTGAGCGCGACCATCAGCACCAGGCCCGTGTAGCGCAGTGCCGCCTCGGCCAGCGAAGGGCGAGGGCCGCTCATCGGCGCAGCTCCCGCAGGGCGCGTAGGTTGAGCAGCGACAGCACGAGCGTGATGGCGAACAGCACCACGCCGATGGCCGATGCATAGCCCATCTCGAACTCGACGAAGGCCGACTCGTAAATGAGGAAAACAAGTGTCTTCGTGGCGTCCAGCGGTCCGCCCTGGGTCATCACGTAGACCTCCTCGAAGACCTTCATGGCCGAGATCGACGACATCACCGCCACCACCGCGATGGAGGGCCGCAGCATCGGGATCGTGATGTGCAGCGTCTGCTGCCAGCGGCTCACGCCCTCGACCTCGGCGGCCTCGTAGAGGTGGCGCGGGATGGCCTGCAGCCCGGCCAGGTAGATCACCATGTAGTAGCCCATGCCGCTCCACACTGTCACGGCCATCACGGCGAAGAGCGCATGCGCGGGGTCGGCCAGGAAGGCCACGGGGTCGCGCGTGAGGCCGGTGGCGAGCAGGAAGTGGTTGAGCAGCCCGCGCTCCTCGTAGACCCACTTCCACACAAGCGCACTGATGACGAGCGAGGTCACCACCGGCAGGTAGATCGCGGCACGGAAGAAGGCGATGCCGGGCAGGCTGCGGTTGACGAGCAGGGCCAGGAAGATGGGCGCCACGACGAGCACCGGCACCACCACCGCGAGGTACAGCAGCGTGTTGCGCAGCGCGCTCCAGAAGGCGGGGTCGGACCACAGCCGCGCGTAGTTGGCCAGGCCCACGAAGTGCGGCGCGTTGATGAGGTTGTAGTCGGTGAAGCTCATCCACACGGCCTTGAGCGCGGGGTAGAGCACGAGCGAGCCGAGCACGATGCAGGCCGGCAGCAGGAACAGCAGCGGCACCAGCGGGTGCTGCAGGCGCGGGGCGCGGTCGCGGGTGGGCATGGGCCGGGTCTCAGGCGGGAAGGTGCTGCCACGCCAGGCTCGCGGCACCCAGCAGCCCGGCGTCGTTCCCGAGCGCGGCGGGCGCCAGGCGCAGCGACATGCCGTGCGCCTCGAGCCGCTGTGCCAGCGGGGCCCACCACTGGGCCTGCGAGCGCAGCACACCGCCGCCCAGGATCACGAGCGCCGGGTCGAGCGAAACGTGCAGATCCTGCAGGAAATCCGCGAGCAGCTGGCCCCACTCGCGCATCGCCGCCTGCGCGTGGGGGTGTGCCGGCGCCGCCGCGTCGGCCGCCCACCGGGCCACTTCCTCGCCGCCCGCGGCCCGCGGCGCGCCCGGGGGCGCGGCCAGGTGGTAGAGGTTCATCAGCCCCGTGCCGCTGACCACGCTCTCCAGCGGCACGACGGCCTGCTGGCGCGCGTGCCACGTGCGCACCGAGCCGAAATGGCCCGCGCGCTGGCTGGCGCCTGCGAGCACCCGCCCGCCATGGGCGATGGCGCCGCCCAGGCCGGTGCCGAGCGTCAGCATCACGGTGAGGGCCGCATCGTCCGTGGCGTGGCCGCCCCGCCAGAGTTCGCCCGCCAGGGCGCAGTTGGCGTCGTTGTCGGCCCACACCGGGAACCCGGCCCCCAGCCGTGCCTGGAAGTGGCTGCGCAGCCCCGTGCCGGCCCATCCCGGCATCGTGTCGTGGGCGGCCAGCACGCGCGCACCCGGGCGGTCGATGATGCCGGCTGCGCTGATGCCCAGGCCCGCCAGCCGCGCCCCCGCAAGGGCCGGCTGCAGCGAGGCCAGCAGCGCGTCGGCCTGCGCGAGCACATGGGCCGCCCCGCGGTGAGCTTCGGTGGCGGTCGATGCCCCCGCGAGCAGCTCTCCCTCGCGGGTGACGAGCCCGCCGCGCAGGCGCGTGCCGCCGAACTCGAGGGCGAGCACGGCCTGCGGTGCAGGGGTGGGCGCAGGGATGTGTGCCGGGTCCGTCATGGCGTCCTGCTCCGGCCGCTCAGGCCCGGCACCCGAGCAGGCCGCGCCACTCGCGCGCCACCGTGTGCACGGCCTCGTTGGGATCCTGCCGCCCCAGCATGGCCGACTGCAGCGCGCGCACGAAGCTCGCGCGCAGCCGGCTGTAGCGCCGCACCGGGGGAACCAGCACCGTGCCTTCGCGCACCTGTCGCACGGTCAGCGCGCGGGCGGCGTCGAGCACGGGGTCGCCGCTGGAGGCGGTGAAGAGTGCGTCTTCGTAGCTCGCGGCGCTGGAGGGCAGCACGGGCACGCGACGCGCCAGCGCCAGCTGGTTGCGCGCATCGGTGACGAAGGCCGCCAGGGCGAAGGCCAGCTCCGGCTCGCGGCTGGCGCTGGGCACGGCCAGGTTCATCACCGCCAGGTTCGGGCGCCCGGCCCCGAGCTGTGGCGCCACCTGCACCTGCGGGTACAGGCCCGGGTTGGCGTTCTGCACCTGGGCCAGGAACTGCATGCCGGTGGACACCATCGCGACCTGGCCCGACAGGAACATCGTGACCGCGGTGCG
>CAILKA010000533.1 GCA_903834645.1 uncultured beta proteobacterium | reverse complement strand
CGCCGCGAGTTCCAGGAAGACCTGAACCAGCGCAAGAACGAGGAATACGCGGGCGTGGTGGAAAGAGCCAACCGCGTCATCCGCCAGATCTTCGAGACCGAAAAGTTCGACCTGATCCTGCAGGAGGCCGTGTTTGCTGGCCCTCGCGTGGACATCACGGACAAGGTGATTCGTGCCCTGAACGGGGCTGCGCCGACCGGGCCTGCCCCGACGAAGTGACCGCGACGACGCCATGGTGCGGGTGACGTCGCAGGAAGTCGCCGCGCACGTCGATGGCGAACTGCTCGGCGATTCAGGTCGCGTGCTCACCCGCATCGGCCCGCTCCAGGGGGCCGACGGCTCTACGCTGAGCTTTCTCTCCAACCCCCGCTACCGGTCTCAGCTGGCCGCTTCGCAGGCGGGTTGCGTGCTCGTTGGGGTGGCAGATCGCTCACATGTAGCCGGTCGCCCATGCGCGATCCTGTGCGCGGATCCCTACCTGGCTTACGCCCGCGTCTCACAGTGGTGGGCTGCGCAGCAGCGCCACGACGTGCCGCCCGGCATCCATCCGAGCGCAGTCGTGGCGCCTTCGGCGCATGTTGATCCGAGCGCGGTCATCGGTGCCCTGGCCGTGGTGGAGGAGGGCGCTCGCATCGGCGCACGGGCTCGGGTGGGTGCACATTGCCTGGTGGGACGGGAGGCCGAGATCGGTGCGGATACATGCCTGGCGGGGCGCGTCACGTTCGCCGAGCGCTGCCGCATCGGAGCGCGCGGCCTTGTGCACCCCGGTGCCGTGATCGGTGCCGACGGCTTCGGATTCGCTCCGGCTGGCGGGCGATGGGAGAAGATCGAGCAGCTCGCGGCGGTGTCCATTGGCGACGACGTCGAGATCGGGGCCAATACCTGCATCGATCGCGGCGCCCTCGAGGACACGGTGCTGGGCGATGGGGTCAAGCTTGACAACCTGGTGCAGATCGGCCACAACGTGCAGGTCGGCGCCCACACGGCGATGGCCGGCTGCGTGGGCGTGGCCGGCAGCGCCCGCATTGGCGCCCACTGCACGCTGGGCGGGGGTGCGATCGTGCTGGGGCATCTCGAGCTCGCCGATCACGTTCATGTGTCGGCCGCCACGGTGGTGACGCGCTCGATCCTGCGCCCGGGGCAGTACACCGGCGTGTTCCCCTTCGACGACAATGCGTCCTGGGAAAAGAACGCCGCGACGTTGCGGCAGCTGCACGCCATGCGGGATCGCCTGCGTGCGATCGAATCAAGGCAGCGCACAACATGACGAGCATGGACATTCACCAGGTGCTGAAGAAGCTTCCGCACCGCTATCCGATCCTGCTCGTGGACCGCGTGCTCGAGCTCGAGAAGGGTGTTCGCATCCGGGCCCTGAAGAACGTGACGGTCAACGAGCCTTTCTTCACGGGCCATTTCCCGCACAGGCCGGTGATGCCCGGTGTCCTGATGCTCGAGGCGCTCGCGCAGGCGGCGGCCCTCCTGTCCTTCGAGACCGAAGGTGCGGTCCCCGACGACAACACGATCTACTACTTCGCCGGAATCGACGGGGCCCGCTTCAAGCGCCCGGTGGAGCCGGGCGACCAGCTGGTGCTCGAGGTGGCGCTGCTTCGTACGAAGGCCCGTGTCTACAAGTACGCTGCACGCGCCACCGTGGATGGGGAACTCGCCGTCGAAGCCGAACTCACCTGCACGGCACGTGCCGTGGCCTGACGCCGTGACCGCGGTTCACGCCACCGCGATCGTCGACCCGAGGGCCGACCTCGCCTCCGACGTCGTCATCGGGCCTTACGCCCTGGTCGGTCCAGGCGTGCAGGTGGCCTGCGGTACCACGATCGGGCCGCATTGCGTGCTCGAAGGGCCGATGACGATCGGGCGCGACAACCACGTGCATGCGCACGCGGTGCTGGGCGGTGCGCCGCAGGACATGAAGTACCGCGGCGAGCCCACGTCCCTGGTCATCGGCGAGCGCAACACGATCCGCGAGTTCTGCACCCTCAATCGGGGTACGGCCCAGGACGGCGGCATCACCCGGGTGGGCGACGACAACTGGATCATGGCCTACGTGCACGTTGCGCACGATGTGCAACTGGGCAGCCACACGATCCTGGCCAACAACGCCACCCTGGCGGGCCATGTGCACGTGGGTGACTGGGCCATCATCGGCGGCCTGGTCGGTGTGCACCAGTTCTGCCACGTCGGAGCACACGCAATGGTGGGCTTCCAGAGCCGCGTCTCGCAGGATGTTCCTCCCTTCATGACGGTGGCAGGCCAGCCGCTGGCCGTGGCGGGCATCAATGCCGAGGGCCTGCGTCGCCGCGGGTACTCGCGCGCGCGGATCGACGCACTGCGACAGGTGCACCGGATCCTCTACCGGGAGGGACGCAAGCTGGAGGAGGCTCGTGCGGCGCTCGACGAGCTGGCGCAGTCTGTGCCGGAATCCCAGGCGGATGTGCGCTGCGTGCTCGACTTCCTCGCGGCCTCCACGCGCGGAATCGTACGGCCAGGCGCCTGACCGGATTCCATCCATGCGCGTCGCGATGGTGGCCGGCGAGGCCTCGGGCGACCTGCTCGCAGCGTTGTGGCTGCCGGCGCTGCGGGCACGCTGGCCCGGCCTGCAGGCCTTCGGAATCGGCGGGCCGCAGATGGTGGCCCAGGGCTTCGATGCCTGGTGGCCCAGCGACCGTCTGGCCGTGCGTGGCTACGTTGAAGTCTTGCGCCACTACCGAGACATCTCGGCGATCCGCCGGGAACTGTCTGCCCGATTGTTGCGTGACCGGCCGGATGTCTTCATCGGCGTTGATGCCCCCGACTTCAACCTTGGCCTGGAGCGTACGCTGCGCGAAGCGGGCGTACCGACCGTGCACTTCATCTGTCCATCGATCTGGGCCTGGCGCGCCGGCCGCGCGCGCACGATCGCGCGCAGCGCCGACCTGGTGCTGTGCCTGTTCCCCTTCGAGCCGGAGCTGCTGCAGCGCCATGGCGTGCGCGCGGCCTATGTCGGCCATCCACTGGCCGATGCGATTCCCGCACAGCCCCCGCGCCAGCAGGCGCGCGCGCGCCTGGGCCTGGATGCCGAAGCGCCGACGCTTGCAGTGCTGCCAGGCAGCCGACGCTCCGAGATCCAGTACATCGCACCCGCCTTGCTCGCCGCGGCGGCGCAACTGCTGCGCGAGCGCCCCGCCTTGCAGGCGGTGCTGCCCGTGGCGCCCGGCCTGCGGCCGCTGATCGAGCCGCTGGCGGCCCGTTTCGGGCACCCCTCGTTGCGGCTGGTGGATGGCCGTTCTCACGAGGTCCTGGCCGCCTGCGATGTGGCTCTCGTGGCCAGCGGCACCGCCACGCTCGAGGCTGCGCTCTACAAGTGTCCGATGGTGATCGCTTACCGCATGCACCCGCTGAGCTGGGCCCTGATGAAGCGCATGGCGCTGCAGCCCTGGGTCGGCCTGCCGAACATCCTGTGCGGGG
>CAILKA010000532.1 GCA_903834645.1 uncultured beta proteobacterium | reverse complement strand
CGGCCGGGAAGCTCATCGACAGCGCGTTGAAGAGCGCGCTGCGGAAGGCATCGCCGCCGTTCCACCGGGCGGGGATCGGCGTCTTCAGGTCGACCAGCAGGCGTCGAACGACGAGATCACTCATGCGCCAAAGTGTCTCACGCCACCCAGCGGCGGGCGTTGCGGAACATGCGCATCCACGGGCTCGGCGTGGACACGTCGCCCGGTGTCCAGCTCATCTGCGCATGGCGGAAGACACGCTCCGGGTGCGGCATCAGCGCCGTGAAGCGCCCGTCTGCAGTCGTCACGCCCGTGAGCCCCTCGGGGCTGCCGTTCGGGTTGGCCGGATAGGCCTCGGTGGGCCGTCCGTGGTGGTCGACGAAGCGCAGCGCGCGATGCACGGCCTTCGCATCGCCACGGGCCGAGAAGTCGGCCCGGCCCTCGCCGTGCGAGACGGCAATGGGCAGCCGGCTGCCGGCCATGCCGGCCAGGAAGAGGCTCGGGCTGTCGAGCACCTCCACCATCGACAGCCGCGCCTCGAACTGCTCCGAGAGGTTGCGCGTGAAGAGCGGCCAGGCGTGTGCGCCCGGGATGATCGGGGCCAGCGCAGCGAGCATCTGGCAGCCGTTGCACACGCCCAGCGCGAAGGTGTCCGCTCGGTTGAAGAAGACGGCGAAGGCCTCGGCAAGCTCGGCGTGGAAGAGGATCGAGCGCGCCCAGCCCTGGCCGGCGCCCAGAGTGTCGCCGTAGGAGAAGCCGCCGCAGGCTACCAGCCCGACGTAGGCCTCCAGCCGGGTGCGGCCGGCCTGCAGGTCGCTCATGTGCACGTCGTAGGTCTCGAACCCGGCCAGATCCATCGCTCGGCTCATCTCGAGCTGCGAGTTCACGCCCTGCTCACGCAGGATGGCCACGGGGGGCCGCCTGAGCGCCAGCGCGGGTGCGCCTGCGAGGGCTTCGGGAGCGCCCGGTGCGCCAGGCAGTTCCTGATCGGGATCGAAGACCAGGTGCAGGTGCAGGCCCGGGTCGTCCGGGGCCCCTGCGGCCGCGTGCTCGGCGTCGGCGCAGGCCGGGTTGTCGCGCAGGCGCGCGATCTGCCAGCTCACGTGGTCCCAGGCTTGCTGCAGCGCCTGCACGGAAGCTGCGAACTGCAGCTTCGCGTCGCGCCACACCTCCACCGCGCCGCGCACGTTCGTCTTGCCGATCACGTGGGTGAGGCGGCTCAGGCCATGCGCGCGCAGCACGGCAAGGGCCGCGTCGCGCTCGGCCGTGCGCACCTGGAGCACCACGCCCAGCTCCTCGTTGAAGAGCGCCCGCAGCGTCAGCTCGTTGCGGCGCTCGCCCACCTGCGCGGCCCAGTTCTTCGAGTCGCCGTACTCGGCACGGCTGTCGCCGATGCCGTCGCCCTCGGTGACGAGGATGTCCACGTTCAGGCTCACGCCCACGTGGCCGGCGAAGGCCATCTCGCACACGGTGGCCCACAGGCCCCCGTCGCTGCGGTCGTGGTAGGCCAGCAGCCGGCCCTGGGCACGCAGAGCCTGCAGGGCCGAGGCGAGCGCGCGCAGGCGCTGCGGGTCGTCGAGGTCGGGCACTTCGTGGCCGAAGCGCTGCAACGTGTGCGCCAGCACCGATCCGCCCATGCGCGCGCGGCCTGCGCCGAGGTCCACGAGCAGCAGTGTGGTGTCACCGCTGGCCAGCTGCGGGGTGAGGGTGCCGCGCACATCCTCGAGCGTGGTGAAGGCCGTGACGATCAGTGACACGGGCGCCAGCACCTGCTGCGGCTGCCCATCCGCAGTCCAGCGTGTGCGCATCGAGAGCGAATCCTTGCCCACCGGAATGCCGATGCCCAGCGCCGGGCACAGCTCCATCCCGACCGCGCGCACCGCGTCGTAGAGCGCCGCGTCCTCACCGGGCTCGCCGCAGGCAGCCATCCAGTTGGCGCTGAGCTTCACGTGCTCCAGGGTGACGGGCGCGGCCAGCAAGTTCGTCAAGGCTTCACCCACCACCATCCGCGCCGAAGCCGGCGCATCCAGCGCCGCCAGCGGGGAGCGCTCGCCCAGGCTCATCGCCTCGCCGCGCAAGCCGGTGTAGTCGGCCAGCGTCACGGCGCAGTCAGCCACCGGCACCTGCCAGGGGCCCACCATCTGGTCACGGTGTGTGAGGCCCCCCACGGTGCGGTCGCCGATCGTCACGAGGAAGCGCTTGCTGCCCACGGTCGGGTGGCGCAGCACGTCGAAGGCGGCGCGCTCGAGCGTCACGCCAGTGAGGTCCAGGGCCGCCTCGGTGCGTGGCACGCGCTGCACGTCGCGGTGCAGGCGAGGCGTCTTGCCCAGCAGCACCTCCATCGGCATGTCGATCGCGCGCTCGCCGTCCGGGCCGTCCTCGAGCACCAGGCGGGCTTCCTCGGTGGCCACGCCCACGATCGCAACGGGGCAGCGCTCGCGTGCACACATCTGCTCGAGCAGCGGCCACGCAGCCGGGTCCACCGCGAGCACGTAGCGCTCCTGGCTCTCGTTGCACCACACCTCGGCCGGCGAGAGGCCGGATTCCTGCAACGGGACGGCCCGCAGGTCGAACACCGCGCCGCGCCCGGCACCGTCCACGAGCTCCGGGAAGGCATTGGAGAGCCCGCCCGCGCCCACGTCGTGGATCGCGAGGATCGGGTTGGACGCCCCGAGCGACCAGCAGTGGCTGATCACCTCCTGGGCGCGGCGCTGGATCTCGGGGTTGCCGCGCTGCACCGAATCGAAATCGAGCTCGGCGGCGTTCACCCCTGCAGCCATCGAACTGGCCGCGCCACCGCCCAGGCCGATGCGCATCCCGGGCCCGCCAAGCTGCACGAGCAGCGTGCCGGCCGGGAACGGGAGCTTGTGGGTCTGCCCTTCCAAGATCTCGCCCAGGCCGCCGGCGATCATGATCGGCTTGTGGTAGCCGCGGTACACCCCGGCCACCGCCTGCTCGTAGCTGCGGAAGTAGCCGGCGAGGTTGGGTCGCCCGAACTCGTTGTTGAAGGCCGCGCCACCCAGTGGCCCCTCGGTCATGATCTGCAGCGCGCTTGCGATGTGGCCGGGCCGGCCCGCTGCACCGGCTTCCCAGGGTTCGGCCGCCCCAGGCAAGTGCAGGTGGCTCACGGAGAAGCCCGCGAGCCCGGCCTTGGGCTGCGCGCCGCGGCCTGTCGCACCTTCGTCGCGGATCTCCCCGCCCGCCCCCGTGGCGGCCCCGGGGTGGGGGGAGATGGCGGTCGGGTGGTTGT
>CAILKA010000531.1 GCA_903834645.1 uncultured beta proteobacterium | reverse complement strand
CTCGGCGCGCTTGGCCAGCGAGCGCGGGTCGCGCTCGTAGGGCTTGCCGTCACCGGGCTCGAGCACGTCGCAGGTGAGGATCAGCGTGGGCTCTTCGAAGAAGGGGTCGATGTTGGCCGTGTTCGGGTCGGGCATCAGCAGCATGTCCGAGGCCTCGATGCCCTTCCAGCCAGCGATCGACGAGCCGTCGAAGGCATGGCCGCCGCTGAATTTGTCCTCGTCGAACGCGGACACGGGCACGCTCACGTGCTGTTCCTTGCCGCGCGTGTCGGTGAAGCGGAAGTCCACGAACTTGACTTCGTTTTCCTTGACCATCTTCATCACGTCGGCAACTGTCTTGGCCATCTCGATCTCCTGGCGGTGCGCTTATGGGGTTCGTTGATACGGGTACGGTTTCGCGGGCCCGGCCGCGCGCGAACGCTCGCACCGGGCTACCGCATCAGTCTTTGCAGAAAACGTGCCTGCCTGGTGTGGCCTGCGGCGCCCAAAACGCACCAGTGTAGTGCGTCGCGCCGAACGGGAACTGCACCAGGTCAGGGCCGCACCATTTCGGGGCCGAACTGGCACCCATGCGCCTCCAGGCCGGCGCGCAGGGCCTGGTAAGCAGCCTCGGTGCCGTCACGGCCCTTGACGCCGAGCTCGATGTGGCGCCCCCACTGCGGGTGGTCGACGCTGGGCAGGCTGAAGACCTTGATGCCGGGGTGGCGCGCCTCGACCTCCTCCATCAGCGGCGTGAGCGTGGCCTCCATCGCGCCGAGGACGATGACCGAGCGCTCCACCTGGCGCTGCCCGCCGTGCAGGTGCGCATAGTGGGTGTCGAGCACCCACTCGAGCATCGGCCAGGCCATCACCGGGAAGCCCGGCACGAAGTGCACGTCGGCCAGGCTGAAGCCGGGGATCTTGTTGTAGGGGTTCGGGATGATGCGTGCGCCCTGGGGGAACATGCCCATGTTCAGCCGGTGCACGTTGTCGGGCCGGTCGGGCTCGAAAGGCACGCCCTGCTCGCGCGCCACGTCCTGCATGCGCTCCTCGATGAGCGCGCGCGCCTGCGGATGCAGCGCCAGCGGCAGGCCCAGCGCCGCCGCGGCGCACTGCCGGGTGTGGTCGTCTGGGGTGGCACCGATGCCGCCGAAGGAAAAGACGAGGTCCCCGCCTGCGAAGGCGTAGGCCAGCGCTTCGGTGATGAGGCGCCGGTCGTCGCCCACGTAGCGCGCCCAGCTGAGCGACAGGCCGCGCGCGCCGAGCAGCTCGATCGCCTTGGGCAGGTGCCCGTCGCGGCGCTTGCCCGACAGGATCTCGTCGCCGATGATGATCACGCCGATGTTCATGGACGCTGTTCCGGGTTGGGGTTGAGGGGAGGCGCGGTGGGCGGGCCTGCGGCGGGCAACGCCGCCGCTTCGGCCTGGGCTGCCGCGTGTCGTGCCACGGAGGCGCGCAGCCGCGCCAGCCGCGCCAGCGTGAAGTGCGCAAACCACAGCGCGGCGAAGGCGAACATCAGCGTGTAGACCCACACCGCCACCACCGCCAGCAGCGGCGCGAAGACGAAGCTCAGCGCGCCCGCGGCCCACAGCAGGGACGGGGCCGAGCCCAGCAGGCCGGTGGCCACCCCGATGGCCAGCAGCGGCCAGCGCGCGGTGTGCATCACGAGCCGGCGCTCGCCCACCGTGGCGTGCACGGCCAGCGTGTCGAAGGCGAACACGCGCGCGGCCAGCCAGCCCCAGATGAGCGGGGGCAGCAGCAGCGCCAGCGGCGGCACGAGCCACAGCGGCAGCGTGGCCACCAGCGCCAGCAGCGCCACACCCGTGCAGCCGAGCGACCACGCCAGGCCTTGCCACCAGGCCGAGGCCGCGCCGCGGCGCTCGAGGTCCGGAAAACGCCGCCGGGCGACGAAGGCCGCCAGCGCCGGCGTCATCAGCCAGGCCACGAGCAGCAGCGAGGCCACGACGATCAGCGGCACCGCGATCACGACGACGATGAGCGGCGCCAGCACCGTGCGCAACCCAGGCGCCCCGATCGCGTCGAGCCACTGCAGGAGCGTCGTCACGAGGGCCCACTGCTCGAGCCAGGCGCGTACCGAGGCCACCGCCGGCTCCCAGAAGGCCCATCCCAGCCCGGCCACCAGCGCGCCGGCTGCCACCAGCGGCAGCAGCGACCACGCCAGCACCTGCGGGTGCAGGCAGTTGAGCAGCGCGCGCCACCAGGCTTGGATTACGTCCTTCATCGAGACATCATTATCGGCACCGCACGCGATCCCCGGGGCCTGCGGCACACAGACCCCGCCCTTCTCAGGCGCGGCCGGCCAGGCGCAGCAACCCGCGCCACTGCTGCGACCAGAAGCCGCTGCCGTAGTCTCGAGCGCCCTCCTCGGGCAGCTGGTCACGCGTGCCGGTGGGGCCGTAGTCGGGCTGCAGCCGTGCGGTGCGAAAGAGCAGGTCCCAGGCCGGGAACAGCACCGCGAAGTGGCACCCGCCCAGGCTGCCGCGCCCGGCCG
>CAILKA010000530.1 GCA_903834645.1 uncultured beta proteobacterium | reverse complement strand
GCCGCGCCGCCCGGCGTGGCAACCGGGCATCCGTGGCCTCGTCGCGCGCGCTCAGCCAATCGGCGGTCGCACGCAGTGCGAGGGCACCGATTGCCGCACTCCCCGAGACGGTCAAGCCCTTCAGGAGGGCGCGGTTGACGTTGCGCGCGCAGCCATAGTCATAGGCGGCCCCAGCCGGGCACCAGCGCCGGTCGCTCTCGTAGCCGATCAGGTCGCTCACGCGGTTGCGGTGCAGCGTGGCCTCGACGCGCCCGGGCCCGGCCTGCCAGGCCAGACCCAGCTCGGCGCTGCGGCCCTGCTCGGGGCGCAGCGTCGGCACGCCGTAGCCGGGGTAGTACAGGTCGTTGAAGCTCGGCGCGCGAAAGGTCGTGCCCGCCAGCGCCCGCACCCGCCAGCCCTGGGCCAGGCGCCAGGCGGCGCCGATGCGCCCGGTCGTCACGCCCGAGGTGTCGGAAGCCTCGTCGCGCCGCAACTCGCCCTGCCAGGCCCAGCGGCCTGCGGCACCGGCCAGGGCCGCCACCCCTGCCGACTTTCGACGCTCCACGGGTGCCAGGTAGCTCGTCGACTCGCCCCGCTCGGTGCCATGCTCCAGGCCAAGCGTGAGGCGGCCGGCGGCAGCCGCATCGAGCCCGAGCTGGGCCGAGATGCCCTCGCGGCGGGTACGGAAGCGGTCCACCTGGCGCGCCCCGACGCGCGCCTCATCCACGCCGCTCGTGGCGCGCACCAGGGCCCGAGCGGCGTGCCCCAGGTTCCCCTGCCACTCGAAGGCCGCCAGATCGGTGCGCACGCGGTTGCGAAAGTCCGGCGAGGAATCGGGGGCATAGGTGGGCGGGGCGTACTCGGCCGAGTCGTACTGGGCATCCAGGCGCGTGCGCAAAAGCGTCAGGGCCAGGCGCTGCCCCGGCTGGGGCTGCCAGCCCAGGCGCGCATGCGCGGACTCCAGCCGAAAGCCGTCCCGGTCGGGGTTGTAGCTGCCGAAGCGATCGCCCGGGCGCAGCACCGAGACGCCTGCGCTGCGTTCCTCGGAGACGGAAGCGGCCAGGTCCCAGCCGCCGCGCGCCACGCTGGCCGCGGCCGAAGCCTCTCGGCTGTCATGACCGCCTGCACGGGCCTGCAACGCCAGGTGCGGGGCGCCGGTGCCACGGCGCGTGAACACCTGCACCACACCGCCTATCGCATCGGCGCCAAAGAGCGTCGAACCCGGCCCGCGCAGGATCTCGATGCGCTCGACCTGTGCCAGGCCGAGCTGCTCCAACGCGGCCAGCCCCAAGGTGGCAGAGCCCACGCGCACGCCGTCGACCAGCACCACGGTCTGGCCCGCGCCAGCCCCGCGCAGCAATACGCCGGTGCCCTGCCCGGGCCCGCCCGCGCGCGAGAGCTGCACCCCGGCTTCGCGCCTGAGCAGATCGCCCAGCGAGTCGGCCAGCGTGGCACGGATCGTTTCCTCGTCGATGACGACCACATCGCCTGCCACGCGCTCAGGGGCCAGCGGCTCGCGCGCGCCCGTGACGACAACCGGCGGCTGCACCGCCACGCTGGCGGGCTGGGCCCCAGACGGCCCGATGGCCCCGAACAATCCGCCTGCAAACGCCCAGGCGGCCCCAAGCCTGGCGGCCCGAAAGCCGCAGCGCATTCCACTCTTCATGCTTCCCTCCTGCGTCCGCACGCCCCGTGCGGTCCGACCTCGCCCTGGCAGGCGGCCGTGGAGGTGTTGCGCAGGCGGGCGGCTTCGCCCGTCCGAGGGGAAGCACGCACGCGTGCGCTGCCCTCCGCAGCGCCAGCCACCCATGCAACAGGCCGGTATCCGGGCTTGCGAGTGTCGGAGGGCCCTGGCGGACCTTCCGAAGCGGGCGGCGCCTTCCCAGGTTGTTCTCACCCAGTGGCTGCGTGGCCGCTCGCTCCTCGCTTACCGTTGCGGGGGCAGCGCCGGAATCGGCAGGAGCTCGCGGCCCCTGCCCCACCGGCTT
>CAILKA010000529.1 GCA_903834645.1 uncultured beta proteobacterium | reverse complement strand
CCTCGGTGTCATCGACCTTCAGCTCAGCAAGGAAGATGGCCGCTGGAAGAGCACGGAGCCGCGTGCCCACCTGCGCCCGGTGTACGACCGCGCCTCGCGCAAGCCGCTGGCCGAGCCCGACCCGGCGGTGGCCGAGCTGGTGAGGGCCGAACACGAAGGCACGCTGGCCTACGTGCGCGCCGAGGTGGCGCAGACGACCGCGCCGATCACGAGCTACTTCGCACAGGTGCAGGACGACCCCTCGGTGCAGGTGGTGTCGCAGGCGCAGTTCGCCTACGCACGGCGGGTGCTGCAGGGCACCGAGTTCGAGGCCCTGCCGCTGCTGTCGGCAGCCGCCCCCTTCAAGGCCGGCGGGCGCCAGGGCTGGACCTACTACACCGACATCCCGGCCGGGCCGGTGGCGGTGCGCAACGTGGCGGACCTCTACATCTACCCCAACACCGTGCAGGCCGTGCGCGTCACGGGCGCACAGGTACGCGAGTGGCTGGAGATGTCGGCCGGGGCCTTCCGGCGCATCGACCCCGCGGGCGCACCCGAGCAGATGCTGATCAACGAGGCCTTCCCCACCTTCAACTTCGACACGATCGACGGCGTGAGCTACGAGATCGACCTCACGCAGCCCGCACGCTACGACCGCTCCGGCAAGCTCGTGGCGCCCGATGCCCGGCGCATCGTGAACCTGCGCCAAGACGGAAAGCCCCTCGACGAGGCGCAGCGCTTCATCGTCGTGTCCAACAACTACCGTGCAGGCGGCGGGGGCAACTTCCCCGGCCTGGACGGCAGCAACGTGGTGGTGCGCGCACCCGACGAGAACCGCGAGGCGATCGTGCAGTACTTCGCCGGCGTGAAGCGCTTCGATCCTTCGGCCGACGGCAACTGGCGCATCCGGCCGGTGCCAGGCGTGAAGCTGCGCTTCGTCTCAGGTGCAGGCGGCATCGCGCACCTGGCCCGTAACCCCGGGGTACGGCTGGTGAAGGACAACGGAGACGGCTCGGCGCTCTACGAGCTGGCGCACTGAGGCGCCACGCGGGCGCGCCGGTGCATGCAGGCGCCGATCAGGCCGCCGTACGGGCCCCTCGTCAGACCGGCTGCACCCGCACAGGCAGCGCCTTCATGCCGCGAAAGACGAGCGAGTTGATCCACTCGGGCGACCCGCCCTCGGGCTCGAGGCTGCGGTAGCGCGCCAGCAGGGCCGGGATGGCCACCTGCCCCTCGGTGCGCGCCAGCGGAAAGCCCAGGCAGATGTGGATGCCGAAGCCGAAGCTCAGGTGCGGCAGGCCGTCGCGATCGAGGTCGAGGCGGTCGGGGTCGGGGTAGGCACGCGGGTCGCGGTTGGCCGCGTTGAGCATGATGAAGACGCGCTGGCCCGCCTCGAGCCGCTTGCCGTGCAACTCGTGCGTCTGGCTCACCACCCTCACCTGCGCGCCCGAGGGCCCGTCGTAGCGCAGCAGTTCCTCCACGGCGGCGGCCGCCAGGCCCGGCTCGGCACGCAGCCGGGCCGCTTCGCCCGGGAAGCGCATCAGCGCGTGCAGCCCGTTGGCGATGTGGTTGGTGGTGGTCTCGTGGCCGGCAAAGAGCAGCATGATGCAGGTGCCGATGAGCTCATCGTCGGCCAGCCGGTCGCCCGACTCGTCCTGCAGGTGCACGAGCTCGCTCAGCAGGTCGGCCTCGGGCCGCATACGGCGCGCATCGATGAGGCGCTGGAAGAAGGCCGCCATCTCGCGCGTGGCAGCCTCGGCGGTGTCGTACTTCTCGGGCGAGGTGCGCGACGAGCCGATGAAGAGGGCCATCTCGTCGCTCATGCGCTTGACCTCGGCCAGGTCCTCGCGCGGCACGCCCAGCAGCGCCATGATCACGAGGCACGGCAGCGGGCCGGCGTAATCGGCGATGAGGTCGATGCGCTCGCGCCCGTCCAGCCGCTGCAGCAGCCACTGCGCGATCTCCTGCACCTGCGGGCGCATGGCCTGCATCGATCGGGCATGGAAGACGCGACCGATCAGCCGGCGCAGCCGCGTGTGGTCGGGCGGATCCTGGAAGACCATCCACTGCGAGAGGTAGCGCACGATGCTGGCGATGCGCTCGGCCTCGGGCCCGGGCAGGCTCGCGAAGTAGGGGCGCAGCCGGTCCGACGAGAGGCGGTCCTTGTCCAGGCACACGGCGCGCACGTCGTCATAGCGCGTGAGCACCCAGCTGCGCAGGCGCGGGCTCCAGTGGCAGGGGTCTTCGTCGCGCATGCGGGAGAAGATGGCGTAGGGGTCGGCCAGGGTCGCCGGGTCTTCGGGCTGCCAGTCGATCGTCGAGGCTGCGGTCATCGTCAGGCAGTCTTTTCCAGGATGTGCACGGCGCAGGCTGCCTCGTCGAAGCCCATCACGCCGCCGCCGTTCTCGATCAGGCCGAGCTCGGCGCCCGGCACCTGGCGCGCGCCAGCCTCGCCGCGCAGCTGCAGCACCACCTCGTGCACCATCGACAAGCCCGTGGCCCCCACCGGGTGACCCTTGGAGACGAGGCCGCCCGAGACGTTGACGGGCAGCCGGCCGCCCAGCGCCGTGGCACCCGACTCGACGAAGGACCCGCCCTGGCCTTCCGGGCAGAAGCGCAGCATCTCGAGCTGGTAGAGCTCGCAAAACGAGGTCGCGTCGTGCAGCTCGACCAGGTTGATGTCCGCAGGCGCCAGGCCCGTGCGCGCCCAGGCCTTGTCGGCTGCCACACGCGACAGGCCCGGCTCGTCCAGGCGACGGTACTTGCCCCCGGCGAGCTGGCTCGTGCGCACGCGCACGGCGCGTGCCCGTGCAGCGGGCGGGAAATCGGCCAGCGCCTCCTCGCTGCACAGCAGCGCCGCGGCGGCGCCATCGCCCAGCGGCGAGCACATCGCGCGCGTGAGCGGCCAGCTGATCTCGCGGTCGGCCAGCACCTCCTCCACCGTGAGCTCGAAGCGGTACTGCGCCAGCGGGTTCAGGCTGCCGTGGTGGTGGTTCTTGGCCGCGGCCACCGCGATCTGGCGCTGCGTGGTGCCGTGCGTGCGCATGTGCCAGGCAGCCTGCATCGCGTAGGTGTCCATGAAAACGGTGCGCCCGGGCGAGGTCTCGAAGGGCTTGCCCGCCTCCTGGCCGGCGCGCGCGTAGTAGTCGCGCCAGCGCTGGGGCTCGAGCTGATCGATGGCGGTGGCGAAGATGGCGGCCGTGCGCGCCGGGTCGTCCGGGCTCACGAGCTTTTCCACGCCGATGGCCAGGCTCACCCGGGCCTCGCCGCTGAGCACGTCCTTCCAGGCACCGTGGAAGGCGAACGAGGCGGTCGCGCAGCCTCCTTCCACATTGACCATCGGCACGCGCTCGGGGAAGAGTCCTTCCTCCACCAGCGGCGTGAAGCACACCTGGCCGCGGATGCCCCCCTGGCCCCACTGTCCCATGCCGCAGTTGCCGAACCAGGCCTGCTCGACGAGCGAGGCGTCACCGGTGCCCAGGCCGCAATCGGCCAGCAGCTCGAGCCAGGCCTGTCGCGCGAGGTCGGAAAAGCGGCTGCCAGCGTGCTTGCCGAAGGCCGTGCAGGAGGTGCCGATGATGTAGACGTCCGTACCCACCGAGGCATTGTTCGGTGGGGAAGGCCCCGTCGATATCGTCGTCAACCCTGAGCCGACCGGGTGCCGGCTTCAGTGCCCGTGCCGCCGCGCCCGAGAACGAGTGGGCACGCAGCGCGGGCTCAGCGCGTCTTGCGCGGCGGCAGCCCCGTGTGCTGCGTGAGCACGCGGCCCTTGGTGACGGTGGACACCTTCTCCCCGGCCGCCGTGGAGTTCTTGCGTCGCGCGCTCGTGTAACCGTCGTCGCCGGCGGGCTGGTAGGTCGGGATCAGCTGGTGCCGGCCGTTGCCGATGAGGTCGGCGCGGCCCATCCTCTTGAGCGCCTCGCGCAGCATCGGCCAGTTGCGAGGGTCGTGCCAGCGCAGGAAGGCCTTGTGCAGGCGCCGGCGCTTCTCGCCGCGCACGATGTCCACGCGCTCGGTGCGGCTGGGGTCGCGGCTGATGCCCTTGAGCGTGTTGAGCTCGGTGTGGTACATCGCCGTGGCGGTGGCCATCGGGCTCGGGTAGAAGGTCTGCACCTGGTCGGCCTTGAAGCCGTTGCGCTTGAGCCAAAGCGCGAGGTTCATCATGTCCTCGTCGGTCGTGCCCGGGTGCGCGGCGATGAAGTAGGGGATCAGGTACTGCTTCTTGCCCGCGGCCGCCGAGGCCTCGTCGAACATCTTCTTGAAGCGGTCGTAGGTGCCGATGCCCGGCTTCATCATCTTCGACAGCGGCCCGCCCTCGGTGTGCTCGGGGGCGATCTTGAGATACCCGCCCACGTGGTGCGTGGCCAGTTCGCGCACGTACTCGGGCGACTGCACGGCCAGGTCGTAGCGCAGGCCCGAGCCGATCAGGATCTTCTTCACGCCGCGGAGGGCGCGGGCACGGCGATAGAGCTTGATCAGCGGCCCGTGGTCGGTGTTCAGGTTCGGGCAGATGCCGGGGTAGACGCAGCTGGGCTTGCGGCAGGCGGCCTCGATCTCGCGGCTCTTGCAGCCGATGCGCCACATGTTGGCGGTGGGGCCGCCCAGGTCGCTGATGACACCGGTGAAGCCGGCCACCTTGTCGCGGATGTCCTCGATCTCGCGAATGATCGAGTCTTCGCTGCGGCTCTGGATGATGCGGCCCTCATGCTCGGTGATCGAGCAGAAGGTGCAGCCGCCGAAGCACCCGCGCATGATGTTGACGGAAAAGCGGATCATCTCCCACGCAGGGATCTTCGTCGGCCCGTCGTGGCCGCCCGTCTCGTCGGCATAGGCCGGGTGCGGGCTGCGCGCATAGGGCAGGTCGAAGACGTGGTCCATCTCGGCCGTGGTCAGCGGGATGGGCGGGGGGTTGATCCACACGTCGCGCGCCGTCGGGCCCTCACCGTGGCGCTGCACGAGCGCGCGCGCGTTGCCGGGGTTGGTTTCCAGGTGCAGCACGCGGCTGGCGTGCGCGTAGAGCACGGGGTCTCCACGGACCTGCTCGAAGGCGGGCAGGCGGATCACGGTGCGCTCGCGCGCGGGCAGCGTGACGCGCCCGGCCTTGCGCGAGACGGGCATGGCGACGACGGCCTCGGTGGCGCGGGGCGATGCGTCAGGCTCGGTGCCGGGCTCGGCACCTTCGGCGCGCGCACAGCTCTCGCCTTGCGCCTGCGCCGCCTCCTCGGGCATCAGGTAAGGGTTGATGTGCTCGTCGATGCGCCCCGGCCGGTCGACCTCGGTGGAATCGAGCTCGAACCAGCCGGCGGCGGACGGATCGTCGCGGCGGCGGATGAAGGCCGTGCCGCGCACGTCGGTGATCGAGGCGATGGGCTCGCGCTTGGCCAGGCGGTGCGTGACCTCGATGATGGCGCGCTCGGCGTTGCCGTACAGAAGCAGGTCGGCCTTGCTGTCCACGAGCACCGAGCGGCGCACCTTCTCCTGCCAGTAGTCGTAGTGCGCGATGCGCCGCAGGCTCGCCTCGATGCCGCCGATGATCACCGGCACGTCACCGAAGGCTTCCTTGCAGCGCTGCGTGTAGACGAGCGTGGCACGGTCGGGCCGCTTGCCGGCCACGCCGCCCGGGGTGTAGG
>CAILKA010000528.1 GCA_903834645.1 uncultured beta proteobacterium | reverse complement strand
TGGCCCACACCACTTCCTTCCAGTCGCGCACGTTCACGTCGTCGTCGGTGACGACGATGAACTTCGTGTACATGAACTGGCGCAGGAAGCTCCACAGCCCGAACATCACGCGCTTGGCGTGCCCCGGGTAGGCCTTGCGGATGGAGATCACTGCCATGCGGTAGCCGCAGCCCTCGGGCGGCAGGTAGAAGTCGGTGATCTCCGGAAACTGCTTGCGCAGGATCGGCACGAACACCTCGTTGAGCGCCACGCCGAGCACGGCCGGCTCGTCGGGGGGCTTGCCGGTGTAGGTGGTGTGGTAGATCGGGTCGTCGCGGTGCGTGAGGCGGTTCACCTCGAACACCGGGAACCAGTCCTGCTCGTTGTAGTAGCCGGTGTGGTCGCCGAACGGGCCTTCCAGCGCGTGCAGGTAGCCGCCGCGCTCAGCCAGTGGCACGCCCATCTCGCTCGTGCCGGTGTAGCCCTTTTCGGCGGGCACCAGGTGGCCCTCGAGGACGATCTCGGCGCTGGCCGGCACCTGCAGGGCCAGGCCCGCCTCGCCCACGCCTGTGTCCACCACCTCGGTGCGACTGCCGCGCAGGAGCCCAGCGAACTGGTATTCGGACAAGGTGTCCGGCACGGGCGTGACGGCGCCCAGGATCGTCGCCGGATCGGCACCGAGCGCCACCGCCACGGGAAACGGCTGGCCGGGGTTGGCCAGGGAGAACTCGCGGAAGTCCAGCGCCCCACCCCGATGCGCGAGCCAGCGCATGATCGTGCGCCGCGGCCCGATCACCTGCTGGCGGTAGATGCCCAGGTTCTGGCGCCGGCGCGGCTGCGCCACGCCTTGCGGCCCGCGCGTGACCACCAACCCCCAGGTGATGAGCGGCCCGGCATCGCCGGGCCAGCAGGTCTGCACCGGCAGGCGCCCGAGGTCGACTTCCCCGCCCGCGAGCACGTGGCGCTGGCAGGCTGCCGTGCGCACGGTGGCCGGCTTCATGTCCCACACGGCCTTGGCCATCCCCAGCAACCGCCCGGCGTCCTTCAGCCCGCGCAGGGGCTCGGGCTCCTTGAGTGCCGCCAGGAGCTGCCCGACCTCACGCAGTTCCTCGGTGGAGTCCGCGCCCATCCCGAGCGCGACGCGCCGAGGGGTGCCGAAGAGGTTGGCCAGGCAGGGCATCGCGTGGCCGGTCGGCCGCTCGAAGAGCAGCGCCGGCCCGCCGGCTTGCAGCACGGCGTCGGACACGGCGGTCATCTCCAGGCGCGGCGAAACGGCCTCGCGCACCCGGCGCAGATCGCCCTGGCGCTCCAGCTGCTCCAGGAAATCACGCAAGTCGCGGTACTTCATGCTCAGGCTCAACGCCGCGGCGGGTCGGCCGCGGCAAGTTTCGTCAGGCGGAATTCGGGCACATTTCCACCGCTTGGGCGGAGATCAGGGTGAACCCTAGTGCGCGTTACAATCCGCGGTTTCCGCCGGGGGCCACGAATGCCTTGCCCGGCGGGTCATGCAGGCGACCCGGCCCCGCGCCGACCGATTATCGCCGCCGCCATGCACCCCGCACCCCGGGGCTGCGGCCGGTGGCCCTCGACACAGAAAGGAAGCCCATGCAGACCTCTCTGGCCTGGAGAGATGCCGTGCGCACCCTGCTGCAGTGGAGCCATCACGGCCTGGCGATGCTGGGCGTGCTGCTGCTGGCGGGCGCAGCGGTCATCGTCGTGCACGGCAGCCTGCGCCAGCAGGCCGCCGGTGAGGTGCTGAGCTGGCTGCAGGAGCGCCACGACGCGCGCGCAGGCGACGACGCCGAGCTCCCCGCCGCCCAGGCAGCAGCCCCCGCAATCGATCCTGCCGTGCTCACGCCGCAGCAATGGGCCGTGGCGCAATGGCTCACACGCCAGTACAAGGTGGCGCCCCAGCCGCTGGCCATGCTGGTGCAGGAAGCCTGGGCGCTGGGCCAGCGCTTCGGGCTCGATCCCACGCTCATCCTGGCCGTGGTGGCCGTGCAATCGAGCTTCAACCCGCTCGCCCAGGGTACGGTCGGAGCCCATGGCCTGATGCACGTCGTCACGGCAGACCACGACGCCAGGTTCGAGGCCTTTGGCGGCGCGATGGCGGCCTTTGACCCGCTGGCCAACCTTCGAGTGGGCGCGGCCGCGCTGCAAGACAGCGTGCGCCACGCGGGCGGCAGCCTCCCCGAGGGCTTGCGCCTGTACCTCGGTGCCGGTGACCCGCAGCGCGACACCGGCACGGCCGACCGCGTGCTCGCCGAGCAGGTGCGACTGCGCAACGTGGCCAACGCGGCCCCTGGGCAGGACCGCCTGGCTGCCGCCCAGCCCTGAGTGCCGGGGCCCTTCGGAGGCCACACGGGGGCCTCCGCTACACTCGTTGACACCATGTTCGACCGCAGCCAGCACACCCTCGCCCGCGTCGATCCCGACGTCTGGGCCGCGATCCAGGCCGAGGATCGCCGCCAGGAAGCCCACATCGAGCTCATCGCCTCGGAGAACTACGCGTCTCCCGCGGTGATGGCCGCGCAGGGCAGCCAGCTCACCAACAAGTACGCCGAGGGCTACCCGGGCAAGCGCTACTACGGCGGCTGCGAGCACGTGGACGTGGTCGAGCAGCTCGCCATCGAACGCCTCAAGCAGCTCTTCGGCGCGAACCACGCCAACGTCCAGCCCAACTCCGGCTCGCAGGCCAACCAGGGCGTGTTCTTCGGCCTGCTGAACCCCGGCGACACCATCATGGGGATGAGCCTGGCCGAAGGCGGCCACCTCACCCACGGCATGCCGCTGAACATGAGCGGCAAGTGGTTCAAGGTGGTGAGCTATGGGCTGGATGCGCAGGAAGCCATCGACTACGAGCAGATGGAGCGCCTGGCCCACGAGCACCGCCCCAAGCTCATCATCGCCGGCGCTTCGGCCTACAGCCTGCGCATCGATTTCGAACGCTTTGCGCGCGTGGCGCGCGCCATCGGCGCGTACTTCATGGTCGACATGGCGCACTACGCCGGGCTGATCGCCGCCGGTGTCTACCCCAACCCCCTGCCCCACGCCGATGTGGTCACTTCCACCACGCACAAGAGCCTGCGCGGGCCGCGCGGGGGCGTGGTGCTGACGAATGACGAGACCATCGCGAAAAAGGTCAACAGCGCGATCTTCCCGGGCATCCAGGGCGGGCCGCTGATGCACGTGATCGCGGCCAAGGCAGTGGCTTTCCACGAGGCGCTTCAGCCCGGCTTCCGGGCCTACCAGCAGCAGGTGCTCGACAACGCGCGCGTGATGGCCGAGACCCTGATCGAGCGGGGCCTGCGCATCGTGTCGGGCCGCACCGAGAGCCACGTGATGCTCGTGGATCTTCGCGCCAAGGGCTTGACGGGCAAGCAGGCCGAGGCACTTCTGGGCCAGGCACACATCACCTGCAACAAGAACGGGATCCCCAACGACCCGCAAAAGCCCATGGTCACGAGCGGCATCCGCCTCGGGTCGCCCGCCATGACGACGCGGGGATTCCGCCAGGAGGAGTCGCACCGCACCGCGCACCTGATCGCCGACGTCCTCGACCGGCCGGACGACGCGACCGTGCTCGAGAGCGTGCGCGCCCAGGTGGCGGAACTCACGCGCGCGTTCCCGGTCTACGGTTGAGATGCGCTGCCCCTACTGCGGACACGAAGACACCCAGGTCGCCGAGACGCGCGACACCGACGAGGGCTCCACCCGCAGGCGCCGGCGCTGCCTGAAGTGCGACAGGCGCTTCACCACCTTCGAGCGCCCCGAGGTGGCCATGCCGGCGGTGGTCAAGCGCGACGGCAGCCGCGTCGAGTTCGATCCGCACAAGCTGCGCGGCTCGATGACGCTGGCGCTGCGCAAGCGGCCCGTGAGCACGGAGCAGGTCGACGCCGCCGTGGAGCGCATCCAGGAAAAGCTGCTGGCTTCGCCCGCGCGCGAGGTGACGACCACACGCCTGGGCGAGCTCGTGATGCGCGAGCTCAAGAAGCTCGACAAGGTGGCCTACGTGCGTTTTGCGAGCGTGTACCGCAGCTTCGAGGACGTGGACGAGTTCCGGCAGCTGATCCGCGAGATCTGAGCCCGCCGGCCTGATCCCCCCTCCCCCCATCGCCACCCCCTTCGGGAGGATCGTCAGGGCAGACTGCGCTGCCTAAAGTGGCCGGGCAATGAACGCCCTGCCCCGCCCCCCATCCGGATTCACGCTGCCCGAGGTGCTGACTGCCCTGGCGGTGCTCACGCTCACGGCGGTGCTGGCGTTGCCGCAGCTCGGGCAGATGCGCGCACGCGCTGGCGTGTCCGCCGTGGCCCACGAGCTCGAGGCGCTTGTGCAACAGGGCCGCGCCCACGCCTGGGCCACGGGCGAGGCGGTGCACCTGGCCTTCGAGTGGGCGGCCTCGGGCGCGTGCCTGCTCGTGCACACCGGCGAGCGTGGCGACTGCCGCTGCGAATTGCCCTCTGCGCCCGCCGCCTGCCAGGGCACCGCCCAAGTGCTGCAGCAGGCGCACTGGCCCGCCACTTCGGGGGTGGCGGTCTCGGCCAATGTCTCCGCGATGCGCCTTGACGCACTGCGCGGAACCGTCACGCCTGCGGGTACCGTGCGCGTAGCCAGCCCCCTCGGGCCTGCGCTGCACCAGGTGGTCAACGTCATGGGCCGGGTGCGCACCTGCGTGCCGGCTTCGGCCCCGGGCTGGGCGGGAGTGGCGCCGTGCTGAGGCGGCACATCCGGCCCGGCGCTCGGGGCTTCACACTCATCGAAGTGCTCATGGCGCTGGGCGTGGTCGCCGTGCTCGCCACCCTGGCGCTGCCGAACCTGTCGGAGGCGCTGCAGCGCACGCGCCGCATCGAGGCCGTCTCCTCCCTGGCCGCGCTGCAGCAGGCCCAGGAACGTCACCGCGGCACGCAAGATGCCTACACCACCGAGCTCGATGCGCTCGGCTGGCCGGAAGGCCTGTCCCCCTCGGGGGCCTATGCCCTGGAGGTCGCGCAGGCCAGCGAGACGGGCTACCTGCTCATCGCTCGCGCCACCACTGGGGGCGCACAGGCCGGAGACTCCCGCTGTGCCGTTCTGGCCATGCAGGTGGAATCCGGCTTCACCGCCAGGGGCTCCGCCTGCAGCGGCTGCACGCTGGCACAGCCGCTTGCCGACGCACCGCGCTGCTGGGGCCATCCGTGAAGCCTGGTGCACCACGCGCCCCCCGGGGCTTCACGCTGGCCGAGCTGCTCGTGGGGCTGGCCGTGGGCAGCCTCGTGCTGACGGCAGCACTCTGGGCAGTGGGCACGCACCTGGCGCTGCAGCGCCGGCAGCAGCTCGCGCTGCAGCTCGACCAGGAGCTCCGCGCCGCGGCCGAGCTGATGACGCGCGGGCTGCGCCGCGCCGGCTTCTGGTGGGGCGCTGATTCCACCCTGCCCGCACCCAACCCTTATGCCGCATGGTCGGTGTCGGCCGGGCCGGACGCGGGCAGCGCCATGGTCCGGATGGCACACGCCCATCCCCAGCGAGCCGAAGATGACGCGCGCACACGCGACGAGGAGCAGGGCTTTCGGGTGCGGGCGGGCGTGCTCGAGACGCAGCTTGGCGAAGGCAACTGGCAAGCGCTCACGGATCCGCGCCTGCTGCGCGTCACGCGGCTCGATCTCGCCCCGCGCCTGGAGCGCACCTGCCCAGCCGGCCTGGTGGTGCGCAGCCTGGACATCACGCTGCAGGCCCAGGCCGTGGCCGATGCCTCGGTGCGCAGGCAGTGGTCCTCCACGGTGCGGCTGCGCAACGACATCGTCGGCGCAGCCTGCCCGGTGGCCGCAGAGCCTTGAGGCCGGCAGATGGTTCGGCCAAGCGGTCTTCGCACCTGCCGCGCAGCCCCGATGCGCCGGCGCTCCCTCGCGCCCGCTCGGCGCATGGGCGGCCTGGCCACCCTGGCCACGGTGCTGGGTCTGCTGGCCCTGGCCGCGTGGGCGGCAGCCGCTTCGCACCGCGCGGTCGTGAGTGAACTGCGCGCGGCCGCCAGCCACCTGCGCGCCGCCGAGGCCTTCGAGGCGGCCCAGAGCGGGCTCGAGTTCACGCTGGCCCTGCTGCACGCGGGGCCGGTGGACGCCACGTGCCAGCCTGCGCCTGGCTCCGCGCTGGCACCGTCACTGGCCGAGAGCCTTGTGCACGCCGCGGCCGAGCTCGGGTGCCAGCGTCTCGATGAGGGCTGGGCATGCCGATGCCCCCAGCCGGGCGCTGCGGAGCAAGCCGCAACGGCGGCGGCCGTGGCGCCCGGCTTTCGCGTCGAGGTCATGCGGGTGGGCACCAGCGATGCGCTCCGGCTGCGCGCCACGGGTCGGGGCAGCGGCGGAGCCGCGCTGGCCACGGTCTCGGTGCTTGTCGCCCCGCAGCCAGGCACCTCGGCGCCCCCCTGGCGCCAGGTGCCTGGCAGCTGGCGCGACTTCTAGACCCCCCTCCCGGCGATCCTGCCTCGCCCCTCCAAGCCGGGAGCCTCGCTTGCACCAGCGCCACTTGCCCCGCAACGCCCGACGCCCCGAGGCCGGCTTCACGCTGCTCGAGGCCTGCCTGGCCTTCGGTGCGCTGGCCTTCGGGCTGCTCGCGATGTCTCACTCCCAGGCCACGCTGGCGGGCAGCATCGAGGCCTCGCGCGAACGCGGGCAAGCCGTGCGGCTTGCACAGGCCGAACTGGAGCGCCAGCGCCGCCTCGCCGTGGCCGAGCCCACCACGGCTGCCCCGGCGCTCGCCCAGGCCACCTCCTCCACCCGTCAGCTCGGGGCTGCCGAGGACGGGCCCCGGGCAGCCGTCATCACGCTGGACTTCACCCCTCAGCCGGCCGTGCATCACCTGGCTGCACGCGTCACGGTGTCCTGGCGTGATCGCCAAGGCCGCGCCCAGGCTGTGCGGCTGGAGACGCTGATCGCGGCCATCCCGCCCTGACCTCCGTGCCTCAAGCTCCTGGCACGGCGACACCCCGATAGACTGCGCGCCCATGGCCCTGGAAGAACTCGACCGCATCCGCCTGCGCGAGGCGCTGGCCCTGGCCGAGCAGGCCTTCGGCCGCAGCGAGCCGAACCCGCGCGTGGGCTGCGTGATCGGCCACCCCGACGGGCGGGTGCTGGCGCGCGGCGCCACGCAGGTCCCGGGGCAGGCGCACGCCGAGGCGGCAGCCCTGCAGGCTGCGCGCGAGATCGGCGCGGACGTCCGCGGTGCCACCGCCTGGGTCACGCTCGAACCCTGTGCACACCACGGCCGCACGCCACCTTGCGCCGATGCGCTCGTGGCCGCGGGGCTGGCCCGCGTGGTCGTGGGCACGCGAGATCCCTTTCCGCAGGTCGACGGCCGGGGCCTCGAGCGGCTGCGCGCCGCGGGCATCGCGGTGGAGTTGGCCGAGGGCGATCTCGAGCAGGCCTGTCGCGAGATCAACATCGGCTTCCTCTCCCGCGTGCAGCGCGCCCGGCCCTGGGTGCGCTTGAAGGCGGCCGCCTCGCTGGACGGCCGCACGGCGCTGCCAGACGGCACGAGCCAATGGATCACGGGCCTGCCCGCCCGCACCGACGGCCACGCCTGGCGCCGTCGCGCCGGGGCCGTGCTGACCGGCATCGGCACCGTGCTCGAGGACGATCCGCGCCTGGACGTGCGGCTCGTGCCCGCCGAGCGCCAGCCGCGTCGCGTGGTGGTCGACTCGACCCTGCAGACCCCCCCCCACGCCAGGCTGCTCGCCCCCCCGGGCGAGGTGCTCATCTACGCGGCACAGGACGACCCCGCGCGCGCCGCCCGGCTCCGGGCCGCTGGAGCCGAGCTCGCCATCCTCGCCGACGCAGGCGGCAAGGTCGCGCTCGAGCCGATGCTGCGCGACCTGGCCGCACGTGGCATCAACGAGTTGCACGTGGAGGCGGGCCACAAGCTCAACGGCTCGCTGCTGCGCGCCGGCCTCGTCGACGAGCTGCTGCTGTACGTGGCGCCCGTGCTGCTCGGTGAAGGCCGCGAGATCGCGCGGCTGCCCGCGCTGGCCGGACTCGCCGACGCGCAGCGCTGGATCTTCCACGAGGCCACCCGGATCGGCGAGGACCTGCGCCTGCGGCTGCGACCGGCCCCGCCACCTACAATCGGCTGATGCCCATTTCTCCCGTACCGGAGCTGGTGGCCGAGCTGGCTGCCGGCCGCATGATCGTCCTCGTCGACGAGGAAGACCGCGAGAACGAAGGTGATCTCGTGCTGGCCGCCGATCACGTCTCGCCGCAGGCGATCAACTTCATGGCGCGCTTCGGGCGCGGCCTGATCTGCCTGACCCTCACGCGCGAGCGTTGCGAGCGCCTGATGCTGCCCCCCATGGCGCAGCGCAACGGCACGAAGCACGGCACGGCCTTCACGGTTTCCATCGAGGCCGCCGAGGGCGTGACCACCGGCATTTCGGCA
>CAILKA010000527.1 GCA_903834645.1 uncultured beta proteobacterium | reverse complement strand
CTCGCGCACGCCCGTGCGGCTGCGCCCCACCCCCAGCGACCGCGTGGCCTGGGCGGCCCTGGCGGCCGTGGCGGTGCTGCTCGTGGCCTTCCTGGCCGCGCCGCTGCTGGCCATCCTGATGCAGGCCGTGCAGGACGAAAACGGCGGCGTGGCCGGCCTGGGCAATTTCGCCGCCTATGTGCGCACGCCGGCGCTGCTGCAGTCGCTGTGGAACAGCGTGTGGGTGTCGCTCGTCGTCACCCTCGTGGCCGTGCCTGCAGCCTTCGTTTTCGCCTATGCGCTCACGCGCAGCTGCATGCCGGCCAAGCCGCTCTTTCGCGGCATCACGCTCCTGCCGCTGCTGGCACCCACGCTGCTGTCGGCCATCTCGCTCATCTACTGGTTCGGCAACCAGGGCGTGCTCAAGGGGCTGCTGACCTGGCTCGGCATCGACGAGATCTACGGGGCGCCCGGCATCGTCATGGCGCAGATCTTCGCCGTCTTTCCGCACGCGCTGATGATCCTCGTGACGGCGCTCAGCGCCGCCGACTCCAGGCTCTATGAAGCGGCCGACGCGCTGGGCACCTCGTCTGCGCGCAAGTTCCTCACGATCACGCTGCCCGGCGCCAAGTACGGCCTGATCAGCGCGAGCCTGGTCGTCTTCACGCTCGTCATCACCGACTTCGGCATCCCCAAGGTGATCGGCGGCAACTTCAACGTGCTGGCCACCGACGTCTTCAAGCTCGTCATCGGCCAGCAGGATTTCCAGCGCGGCGCGGTGGTGGCCCTGCTGCTGCTGGCGCCGGCCGTGCTCACCTTCGCGGTGGACCATCTCGTGCAGCGCAAGCAGCTGGCGATGCTCTCGGCGCGTGCCGTGCCGCTGCGCCCGAAGCGCGCCCCGCTCTTCGATGCCCTGATGACGGGCTACTGCGTGGCGGTGTCGCTGCTGATGCTGGCCGTCATCGGCATGACGGTGTTTGCGTCGTTCGCGAGCTTCTGGCCCTACAACCTCGCGCCGAGCCTGCGCCACTACTCGATGGGCCTGTTCGATGCCGAGTTCGGCGAGGGCTTCCTCAACAGCCTGCAGATGTCGGCGGGCACGGCTGTCTTCGGCACCGCGCTCGTGTTCAGCGGCGCCTATCTGCTGGAGAAGACGCCGGGCCCGGCGCCGCTGCGCGGGCTCGTGCGGCTGCTGGCGATGCTGCCGATGGCCGTACCGGGCCTGGTGCTGGGGCTGGGGTACATCTTCTTTTTCAATGCGCCTTCCAACCCGCTGCACGGGCTGTATCACACGATGGCGCTGCTCACGGTATGCACGATCGTCCACTTCTACACCACGGGCCACCTCACGGCGGTGACAGCGCTGAAGGCGCTGGACGCCGAATTCGAGGCCGTCTCGGCCTCGCTCAAGGTGCCCTTCTGGACGACGCTGCGCCGGGTGACGCTGCCCATCTGCACGCCCGCGCTCGTGGACATCGCACGCTACTTCTTCGTCAACGCCATGACGACGATCTCGGCCGTGGTCTTCCTGTATTCGCCCGAGACGAAGGTCGCCTCGATCGCCATCCTGAACCTCGACGAGGCGGGCGAACTCGGCGCTGCCGCAGCCTGTGCGGTCATGATCGTCGCCGCCTCGGCCGTGGCGACCACGCTCTTCTGGCTGCTCGCGCGGCTCATGGAGCGCCGCACGCAGGCCTGGAAGCACGGAACCTGAACCCGCCAACCCCGCAGACACCATGGACCGCGACCGCATCCTCCTGACCCCCGGCCCCCTCACGACGACGCTGCGCACCAAGCTCGCGATGCTCAAGGACTGGGGCTCGTGGGATGCTGACTTCATCGCCGTGACCGCGCAGGTGCGCAAGCGGCTGCTCGACATCGTGCAGGGCCACGACACCCACGTGGTGGTGCCGCTGCAAGGCAGCGGCACCTTCAGCGTGGAGGCCGCCGTGGCCACCGTGGTGCCGCGCGACGGCCACGTGCTCGTACCCGACAACGGTGCGTACTGCAAGCGCGCCGCCAAGCTCTCGCAGATGATGGGCCGGCGCGCCACGGTGTTTGCCGTACCCGAGGAGCGGCCCGTCTCGGCCGCCGAGGTCGAAGCGCACCTGGCGGCCGACCCGAGCCTGACCCACGTCATCCTCATCCACTGCGAGACGGGCACGGGCGTGGAGAACCCCCTGGCCGAGGTGGCCGCCGTTTGCGAGCGCCGCGGCGTGGGCCTGATCGTCGATGCGATGAGCAGCTTCGCCGCGTTGCCCGTGGATGCGCGCACCACCCGCTTCGACGCCCTGATCGCCGCCAGCGGCAAGTGCCTGGAGGGCGTGCCTGGCATGGGCTTCGTCTTCCTGCGCAAGGCCATCCTGGACGCCTGCGCCGGCAACAGCCAGAGCCTGGCGATGGACCTGCACGACCAGCACGCCTACATGGTCAAGACCGGCCAGTGGCGCTTCACGCCACCCACGCACGTGGTGGTGGCGCTGGCCGAGGCCATCGCGCAGTTCGTCGAGGAAGGCGGCCAGCCGGCGCGCCTGGCGCGCTACAGCGACAACTGCCGCGAACTCGTCCAGGGCATGGCAGAACTGGGGTTCCGGCCCTTCCTCGCACCCGAGGTGCAGGCGCCGATCATCGTCACCTTCCACGCCCCGGCCCATGCGGCCTACGACTTCAAGCGCTTCTACGACGGCGCCAAGGCGCGCGGCTTCATCCTCTACCCGGGCAAGCTCACCCAGATCGAGACCTTCCGGGTGGGCTGCATCGGCGCCATCGGGCGCAACGAGATGCGCCAGGCCGTGGCGGCGGTGGCCGACACGCTGCGGGAGATGGGCATTCCGGACGGCACACCGGCCTCCTGACCGGATCCCTGATCAGTTCCCTGATCGGGCCCCTGGTTGCCAGGGTGGTCGCGGCCCCCGTGAAAGGCGGGGTCAGGCCACAGGCTGGTGCACGAGCCCCCACAGCACCGAAGCCAGCACCTCGACGCCGGCCTCCAGGTCCTCGGGTGCGGTGTGCTCGGCCTCGTTGTGGCTGATGCCCTTGACGCTGGGCACGAACACCATCGCGGCCGGGCAGCGCCGCCTGAGCGAGACGGCATCGTGGCCTGCCACCGTGTGCAGGCGCCGGGTGCTCAGGCCCAGCCCGGTGGCCGCCTGCTCGATGCGATCGCACAAGGCAGCATCGAAGCGCCCGGCCGGCCGGTCGGTCACTCGAACGGGCTGCGCCTGGACGCCGGCGGCGCGCGCAGCTTCCTGCACGGCCGACTCGAAGTCCGCGCAGGCCTGCTCGAGCATGGCGTTGTCGGTGGCACGCATCTCGGCGTACAGCCGCACCCGCTCGGCCACGACGTTGGTGGAATTCGGCTCGACGTCCAGCCGCCCCACCGAGCTCAGCAGACGGCCTCCGGTGCGGTCCGACAGCGAGCGGCACGCCACGATCAGGTGCCCCGCCGCGAGAAGCGCGTCGCGCCGCTCGGCCATCGGGGTGGGGCCGGTGTGCGCGGCCACGCCCTGGAAGGTGACGATGTACTTCATCGTGCCCCAGTTGCCCTCGACCACGCCAATGCGTGCACCCTGGCGCTCGAGTTCGGGGCCCTGCTCGATGTGCAGCTCCACGCAGGCCGCCGGGCTGCTGGGGCCCTGTCCGCTGCCGTGGTACCCGATGGCCTGCAGCGCCTCACGCAGGCTCAGGCCCTGGCCATCCTGGCTCGCCAGGGCGTAGTCGGTCGCATACTGGCCGGCGTACACACCACTGCCCAGCATGCTCGGCGCGAACCGCGCTCCTTCCTCGTTGGTCCAGATGACGACGGCCAGGTCGTGCGTGCACCCCGCCGGACGGGCGCGCCGGATGGCGTCGGCGGCCACGCAGGCACCCACCACGCCGTAGGCGCCGTCGTAGCGGCCGCCACGGGGCTGGCTGTCGAGGTGCGAGCCTGTCAGGATGCAGGGCGAATCGGAGCCAGCACCGGCCAGGCCCAGGCGGGCGTACACATTGCCCACGGGATCGATCTGCAGCGCAAAGCCCCGCTCGGCCAGCCACGCACACACGACGTCGCGCGCCTGGCCCTCCTCGGCGCTGGCTGCCAGCCGGTTCAGCCCTCCCCGCTCGGTGCGGCCGATCGCGGCCACGCTCTCGAAGAGGGCGTGAAAGGCAGCGGCGTCGGGGTCTGGGCGGGCGGGCGGCACGCGGGTGTCGGCGGTCATGGCAGGGGCTCCTGGAGGTCTGGGCTGCCGGCAAAGTGGCAGCGCACGAGGCGGCCTTCCAACGGGCGCAGCTCGGGCGCTTGCGTGGTGCACCGGTCCTGCCGATGCGGGCACCGGGTGTGGAAGCGACAGCCCGAGGGGGGGTCAATGGGGCTCGGGATCTCACCCTCGAGCAGGCGCCGTGGCGCGCGGCCGGGGCTGGCCGGCTCGATACGCGGCACGGCCGAGAAGAGAGCCTGCGAGTAGGGGTGCAGGCGCGAATGCTCGAGCAGCTCCGCGGGCCCCTCCTCGACCACCTGGCCCAGGTACATCACCACCACGCGATCGGCGATGCGCGGGACCAGGCGCAGGTCGTGCGTGATGAAGAGATAGGCCACGCCGAGCTCGCGCTGCAGCCGCAGCAGGAGGTTGATCACCTGGGCCTGGATGGAGATGTCCAGCGACGAGATGGGCTCGTCGCACACGATGAGCCGCGGACGCATCACGATCGCGCGGGCGATGGCCACACGCTGGCGCTGCCCACCCGAGAGCTCGTGCGGGTGGCGCTCGGCGAAGGAGGCGTCCAGCCCCACCTGGGCCAGCGTCTCGAGCACACGCCGGCGCCGCTCGGCCGCATCACCCACGCCGGCTTGCTGCAGCGGATCGGCCACCGACTGCAGCACGGTGCGCCGCGGGTTGAGGCTGGCGTAGGGGTCCTGGAAGATCACCTGCATGCGCTGGCGCAGGTCGGCGCGCAAAGGCACCCCCGCCCCCGCAAAAGGCTCGCCCTCGATGCACACCTGCCCACTGGTGGGCTCCACCAGGCGCAGGATGCACTTGCCAAGCGTGGACTTGCCGCAGCCCGACTCGCCCACCAGCGCCACCGTCTGGCCGGCCTGCACCTCGAGCGAGACATCCTGCAGCGCGTGCACCACCCGGCGCGGCCCGAACAGGCCCTCGCGCCGCAGCGGGTACTGCATGCCGAGCCCGCTCACCTGCAGCAGTGGCGCAGCCGGCTCGCTCATGTCAGGCCCTCCACGCGCAGGCACTCCACCTCGCGCCGCTCCCCGAGGCGTACAGACTGAGGCGCACCCGCGCGGCAGGCGTCCTGCACCTGGGCACAGCGCGGCGCGAACCGGCAGCCTGGCGGCAGCGCGGCCAGCGAAGGCACCGTGCCGGGGATCTCGAAGAACGAGCCCCCCGGCAGGCGCGACCACTGCGCGGCGCGCAGCAGCCCCTGCGTATAGGGATGCCGCGCCTGCGCGTAGACCTCCGCGACCGTGCCCTCCTCGACCTTGCGCCCGGCGTACATCACCACGAGCCGGTCGGCTGTCTCGGCCACCACGCCGAGGTCGTGCGTGATGAGCAGCACCGCCATGCCGAGCTGGCGCTTGAGCCGCGCGATGAGCTCGAGCACCTGCGCCTGGATCGTGACGTCCAGCGCCGTGGTGGGCTCATCGGCGATCAGCAGGCGAGGCTGGCAGGCCAGTGCCATGGCGATCATCACGCGCTGGCGCATGCCGCCAGACAGGTCGTGCGGGTACTGCACCACCCGCTGCGCAGGCGCGGGCACCCCCACGAGCCCGAGCAGCTCGACCGCCTGGCGGCGGGCCGCCTGGCTCGACACGCTCTGGTGCAGCAGGATCGCCTCCACGATCTGGTCGCCCACCGTGTAGACGGGGTTGAGATACATCGACGGGTCCTGGAAGATCATGGCAATGCGCCCGCCACGCAGCTCGCGCATCCGGGCATCGCTCGCGCGCAGCAAGTCCTCGCCCTCCAGCAGCAGCGCCCGCCCGCCGATGCGGGCCTGGGCCGACGAAGCCAGCCGCATCAGCGCCAGGGCGGCCGTGCTCTTGCCGCAGCCCGATTCGCCCACGAGCGCGAGCGTCTCGCCGGGCTGCAGGGTGAAGCTCAGGCCGTCCACCGCCCGCAGCGGCCCCTGCCGCGTGCGGTACTCCACCTCCAGGCCTTGCACGTCGAGCAGGGCACTCATCGCTGCTTGAGCCTCGGGTTCAAGGCGTCGTTGATGCCCTCGCCCACCAGGTTGATGGCCAGCACCGTGATGACGATGGTCAGGCCGGGAATGGCCACCATCCACCAGGCCGTGCGCAGCGAGGAGCGGGCCACGCCGATCATGTAGCCCCACGAGACGAAGTTCGGATCCGACAGGCCGAGGAACGACAGCCCGGATTCGGTGAGGATGGCCGTGGCCACCATGAGGGAGGACACCACCACCACGGGGGGCAGCGCGTTGGGCAGGATGTGCACGAAGATGATCTTGAGGTCGGGCATGCCGATGGCGCGGCAGGCCTGCACGTACTCCCGCGCGCGCTGATTCATGAACTCGCCGCGCACCAGGCGTGCCACCGAGGGCCAGGAGACGATCGCGATGGCCAGCGTGACCGAAGTGAGCGTGGGCGAGAAGATGGCCACGAGCACCACGGCCAGCACGAAGGAGGGAATGGTCAGGAAGAAGTCGGTCAGACGCATCAGCAGCTCGTCGGTCCAGCCTCCGTAGTAGCCGGCCAGGGCTCCGATGACCACGCCGGCGAGCGTGGCCACGAGCGTGGAGATCAGCCCCACCGAGAGCGACACGGAAGCTCCGTGCAGCAGGCCCGCGAGGATGTCGCGCCCCGATACGTCGGTGCCCAGCGGGTGCTCGCCGAAGGGTTTCTGGAAGGGGCGCCCGACCATGTCGAAGGGGTCCACGCCGTACATCACCGGCCCCGCCACGGCGAGCACCCCGATGGCCAGCAGCGTCAGCGCCGCCACCAGCGCCAGGCGGTTGGCGACGAAGCGGGAAACGAAGCCGGGCGCCTTCATGCCTTCACCGATGGACGATGCGGGGATCGAGCCAGCCGTAGACGAGGTCCACCAGCAGGTTCACCAGCACGACCACCACCGAGGACACGAACAGAATCCCCAGCAGCGTGTTCAGGTCGCGCTGCGACAGCGCATCGAAGACCAGCCTCCCGAGCCCGGGCCAGCCGAAGACGGTCTCGATCAGGATGGAGCCGCCCAGCAGGTGGCCGAACTGCACCCCGGCCAGCGTCAGCACGGGCAGCGCCGCGTTGCGGGCCGCGTGCCGCCAGGCCACGGCACGCTCGCCCAGGCCCTTGGCTCGGGCGGTGATGATGTACTCCAGGCCATAGACCTCGAGCATCGAGGAGCGCATCACGCGCGTGTAGACGGCCAGGTAGAACAGGGCCAGCGTGAGTGAGGGCAGCACCAGGTGCCGGGCCACGTCCATCGCGTGCGCCAGCCCGGCCCGCCCGGCCGTGACGTCGAACATGCCACCCGAGGGCAGCAGGTTCAGGTGGATGGAAAACAGCACGATCAGCATCAGGCCGAGCCAGAAGGTCGGCACGGCATAGGCCAGGAGCGCACCCACCGAGACGAGTGCGTCCACCCAGGTCCCGCGGCGGGTGGCAGCGAGCACACCCAGGCCCACCCCGCCGAGCATGGCCGCGCCAAGCGCGGTCACCATCAGCATGAGGGTGGCGGGAAGCCGCTCGGCGATGAGCGCGGCCACCGGCGTGGCCTGCACGTGCGAGTAGCCGAGGTCGAGCGTGAGCAGCTTGAGCACGAAGATGCCGTACTGCTCGTGGAGCGGGCGATCCAGCCCGAAGTCGCGGCGCAGCTCGGCCACGAACTCCACGCTGCCGTGCCCGGACTGCCCGGCGACGATCTCCGCCGCATCGCCGGGCGCCAGGTGCAGCAGCACGAAGTTCAGCGTGGCGATGCACAGCACCACCGGCACCACCAGCAGCAGCCGCCGCAGGACGTAGAGCCGCGTCATGTGCCCAGGCCGCCCTGCGGGCGGGCCGCCGATGCGCGGCTCACTGCTTCCAGACTCCGTCCCAGCTCGAGTACATCGAGATGCCGTTGGAGATCATCCCCTGCACGCGGCGGTTCCACAGGTGGGTGTAGGCGATCTCCACGAGGAAGATGACAGGCAGCTCGTCCTGCAGGATGACCTGGATCTCGTCGAACATGCGCCGCCGCTTGGCCGCATCCACCTCCACCAGCGCCTTCTCGTAGAGCTCGTCGATGCGCGGGTTGCGGTAGTTCATCGAGTTGGTGAAGGTCGCGCCCTTGGCGATCGTGCCGGAGATGAAGGAGCGCTGCGTGCCGATGCTCGGGTCGGAGTAGTTGTGGGTGAAGTTGCTGGTGAAGCCGTAGTCCCAGTCGGTGTAGATCTTCTTGAGCCAGCCGCCCAGGTCCAGGCTCTGCGTCTCCACCTCGATGCCCACCTTGCCGAGTTCCTGGCGCACGTACTCGCCCAGCCGCACCCAGCTCTCGCCATAGGGCAGGAAGTTCTGCTGCAGCTTGAAGCGCATGTTGTTGGCGCCGCGCTTGTAGCCGGCATCATCGAGCAGCTTGTTGGCCGCCTTGGGGTCGTAGGCCAGGGGCTTGAGGGCCTTGTTGTAGTAAGGGTTGCCCGAGACCACAGGCCCGTTGGCAGGCTTGCCCTGGCCGAACCAGATGATGTCCACGATCTTGCGCCTGTCCAGCGCCATGCTGATGGCCTGGCGCACGCGCTTGTCCGACAGCGGCTTGTCGCGCATGTTCACCTCGAGCCACAGCAGCGGGCCCAGGCCTTCAGCGCCCTTGTCGGAGAGCTCGAGCTGCTTGAGAGCGGCCAGGCGCTGGATGTCGGCCTGCGGCACCGCACTCATCGGAGCCAGGTCGACCTCGCCGTTCTCCAGGGCGATGGAGCGCGCCGCGCCGTCCGGGATCACCTTGAGCACCACCTGGTCGAGGTACGGACGACCCTTCTTCCAGTAGTCCGGGAAGCGCTCCAGCGTGATGTGCGAACCCTTCTTCCACTCCTTGAGGCGGAAGGGGCCGGTGCCCACGGGGTTCTGCATGAAGGCCGAGCTGCGCACGGCACGCGCATCGTCGACGTTGAGCTTCTCAAGGATGTGCTTGGGGAACATCGGGGCCTCCCCAGGCTGGAATGACTTCAGGAAGAACGGGACCGGCTCGGTGAGCTTGAACACCACCGTGAGCGGATCGGGCGTCTCGATGATGGCGACGTTGCCGAAGTAGACCTTGCCGCGCGAGTGCAGCGGCCGCACGATCTTCTCGACGCTGAACTTCACGTCGGCACTGGTGAAGGGCGCGCCGTCGTGCCACTTCACGCCCGGGCGCAGCTTGAAGGTGTAGATGCGCTGGTTGGCATCGACCGTCCAGGACTGCGCGAGCCCGGGCTTGGGCGTCAGGCCCGGCCCCTCGTACTCGAGCAGGCTCTCGAAGATCTTGGTCGAGATGATGGCCACCGGCACCGCCGAGGTGGCGATGGTGGACAGCGCCGTCGGCTCGGGGTGGTAGGTGTAGGTGAGCGTGCCGCCGCGGCGGGGCTCCGATGCCTGGGCGGCCAGCACGGTGGCCACGCTCGCGAGAATGGCCAGGCGGGCAAGGGTAAGCAATCTCATCGTGGGGGCTCCGGTTGAGGACGTCAAGGCGTGTTCAGGCGGCTGCATGCACCGCGGGCTGGCGGGCCTGCCAGTCGAAGGCCCGCTCCCAGGCGGCACACAGCTGCAGCACCGGCAGGTCGGCAAAGCGCCGTCCCACCACCTGCAGGGCCACGGGCAGGCCGGTGTCGGTCCATCCGCAGGGGATGGCCGCAGCGGGCTGCCCGGTGAGGTTGAAAGGATAGGAAAACGGCGTCCAGCGCGCCCACGGCACAGGTGGGCGCTCGTCCATGTCGGGCGGCCCGTCGGCCTCGGCCGCGAAAGGCAGCACCGGCACCATGGGCGTGACGAGCAGGTCGAAGTCCTGGAAGGCGTGTTCCATGCGCCGGCAGAAGGCGGCGCGGTCCTGCAGTGCCTGCAGGTGCCCGGGCAGGTCCAGCGCGGCAGAGCGCTCGATGAGGCGCGCGAGCCCGGGATCCATGAGGGCCTTCTCGGCGGCCGGCCGAGCGAGGTAGGGGGCACCGCGCGCGCCCCACAGCCGGTCGAATATGTCCACCGGGTCGGGGATGTCCAGCCGGGCCTCGACGCACTGGAGGGCGGGCAGCTCGCGCAGGCGTGCGAAGGCAGCCTGGACGCAGCTTTCGACCTGCGGGTCCAATGCGCGTCCGAAGAGCGTGGGCGCCAGCGCGATGCGACACCCGGCGGGCTGGTGATCCAGCGCCGCAAGCCAGCTCGCGCCGTCATCGGGCAGCGAGTACGGGTCCATCGGGTGCGGGCCCTTGAGCACGTCCAGCGCCATCGCCGAGTCGGCCACGCTGCGCGTCATCGCGCCGGCGTGCGAGAGGTGCTCGGAGCTGCTCAACGGGTAGGTGGGCACGCGCCCGAGCGTGGGCTTGAGCGAGAAGATGCCGCAGAAGGCCGCCGGGATGCGCAGCGAACCGCCTCCGTCGGAGCCCAGGCTCAGTGGTACGTTCCCAGCCGCGACCGCAGCGGCCGAGCCCGAGCTCGAGCCGCCGGCGCTCAGCCGGGTGTCCCAGGGATTGCGGGTGACGCCGTACAGCGGCGAGTTCGACGCCGCCTTCCAGCCCGACTCTGGCGTGGTGTTCTTGCCCACCATCACCGCGCCTGCACGCAGCATGCGCTCCACCACGGGGGAGTTTTCGGCGGGTACCGCATGGGCATGCAGCAGCGAGCCGCGCCGCGTCGGCACGCCGGCAGTCAGGAACAGATCCTTGACCCCGATGGGCACCCCATGCCACGGGCCGCGCAGGCGGCCCCGCAGGGCCTCGGCCTCTCGCTCGGCAGACTGGGCGAGCGCGTGGTCGGCCAGCAACTCGCACCAGGCGTTCAGCCGGGGCTCGGTGCGTTCGATGGCCTCCAGGGCCGCTCGAACGAGCTCCACGGGCGACAGCGTGCGCTCGCGCACACCACGCGCCATGTCTTGCGCGCTGAGCGATGCGTACTCGCGAATATTCAGCTTCAACCCCTGTTGCAAGCCTCTTCGGTACGCCGACCCCCCCTCAGCTGCGGTTCGGCGCCCGTACCGCGCCCAGGCAGTGCGAGTTCCACCTGGGCCGGACACGTCAGCGTGCGTGTAGTGTCACAAATGTGCCATCGTCCACGGTTCGTGACAAGACGACGCCAACCATCCGTGCGGGCTTTCCCGGCGGAGTCTGACTACCATTGCGGCACCAGCCGCCCCACCAGGAGCCCGACGCCATGGCGCGCAAGACCGATACCCCTTCCGAACACCCCGCCCTGGCTGCCGTGCGTGCCAGCTCCACGGGCAAGGTCAAGGTCGCCGTCAGCGATATCGACGGCATCCTGCGCGGCAAGTACCTGCACCGCGACAAGTTCTTCGGCGCAGCCGAAGGCGGCTTCGGCTTTTGCGACGTCGTCTTCGGCTGGGATGCACACGACACCTGCTACGACAACACCGCCGTCACCGGCTGGCAGCACGGCTTCCCGGACGCACTGGCCCGGCTCGACCTCTCCACGGCGCGCCACGTGCCGTGGGACGGCGGCGTGCCCTTCTTCCTGGGCGAGTTCGTCAACGCCGACGGCAGCCCCTACCCCGTGTGCCCGCGCCAGGTGCTCAAGCGCGTGCTGGCCCGCGCCGCCAAGCTTGGGGTGCAGCCCATGGCGGGCATGGAGTTCGAGTGGTTCAACTTCGCCGAGACGCCGCAGACCTGGTCGGGCAAGCGCGGCGTGAACCCCGAGCCGATCACGCCGGGCATGTTCGGCTACTCGCTGCTGCGCATGGCCGACAACCGGGGCTTCTTCAACGCGATCATGGACGAGATGGCCGCCTTTGGCGTGCCCATCGAGGGCCTGCACACCGAGACCGGCCCCGGCGTGTACGAAGCAGCCATCGCCTTTTCCGGGGCGCTGGAGGCGGCCGACCGCGCCATCCTCTTCAAGACCGGCGCGAAAGAAATCGGCAAGCGTTTCGGTGTGATGCCGAGCTTCATGGCCAAGTGGGCGCAACAGTACCCCGGCTGCTCGGGGCACATCCACCAGAGCCTGTCGGACGGAAAGAAGAACCTCTTCTTCGACGCGAAGTCCTCGCGCTCGATGAGCAAGCTCTTCGAGAGCTACCTCGCCGGGCAGGTGGCCTGCCTGATGGAGTTCGCACCGATGTTCTGGCCCACCATCAACAGCTACAAGCGCCTGGTGGACGGCTTCTGGGCCCCCGTGAAGCCCACCTGGGGCCTGGACAACCGCACGGCGAGCTTTCGCGTGATCGCGGGCAGCCCCAAGAGCACGCGCCTGGAGACGCGCTGCCCCGGCGCCGACGTGAACCCCTACCTGGCCATGGCCGCCGTCATCGCCGCCGGGCTGCACGGCGTGGAAAAGGGCCTGAAGCTCACGGCCCCGCCCATCACCGGCACCAACCAGGGCGCCGAGAACATCCCGCGCGCGCCGCGCTCGCTCATCGAGACCACGCGCATCTTCCGCGACAGCGCGATCGCCCGCGACTGGCTCGGCGACACCTTCGTCGAGCATTTCGCGGCCACCCGCGAGTGGGAGTGGCGCCAGTGGCAGGACGCGGTGACCGACTGGGAGCTCAAGCGCTACTTCGAGATCATCTGACCGCGGCGGGGGGCTGAAAGGCCGGCACCCCGAACTGCCACAGCAGGAAGGCCCACGCGTCGGCCTGGCGCTGCTGGGCCTGCTCGCGCGAGCTGCCGCTGCCGTGCCCGGCCTCGTAGTCCAGCCGCATCAGCACGGGCCGGCTGCCGGCCTGCGCGGCGGACAACCGGGCATAGAACTTCGAGCTCTGCCAGACGTCCACGCGCGCGTCGTTGACGCCGTGCAGCAGCAGCACGCCCGGGTAGCGCGTGCCCTCGCGCACGGCCTGGTAGCTGCTCATGGCCAGCAGCCCGCGGAACTCGTCTTCCTTCTTCACCGTGCCGTACTCGGGGATGTTGGCCACGCCGTTGGCGCGTGTCTCGGAGCGCACCGTGTCGAGCACGGGCACCGAGGGCAGTGCGGCGGCGAAGAGATCCGGGCGCTCGGTCAGAGCGCGGCCCACGAGGATGCCCCCCGCGCTGCCCCCTGACAGGCCCAGCGTCGCGGGCGAGGCATAACCCTCGCGCACCAGCCACTCACCCGCGGCAATCGCATCCTTCCAGGTGTTGGGCTTGGTGGTCTTGCGGCCGGCCTCGTGCCACTCGCGGCCGAAGATGCCGCCGCCGCGCACGTGCGCGATGGCGTACACGCCCCCGCGCTCGAGCCAGGCCAGCAGCCGCGGGCCGAAGGAGGGATCCTGCACGTTGCCGTAGGCGCCGTAGCCGTAGAGGATCGTGGGGTTGCGCCCGTCGAGCTTCACGCCCTCGCGTGCGATCACCGTGAGCGGCACGCGCACGCCGTCGTGGCTTGCGACCCTCACCTCGCGCACCGTGAGCCCGGCTGGCGCATCGAAGGCGCCCTCGCGCGCGAGCTGCAGCGCCTGCGCGCCGCGGCCGGGCTCCCAGCTCATCGTGCGGCTCACGCGCGTCCAGCTGCCCTGGCGCAGCAGCACGCCCGGCACGCGCCGGTCGGTGCCGAGGATGTCCACGCTGCCGGCCATCGGGAGCGCGGCTTCCTCGATCGCGGCGCGGGGCGCAGTCGCTGCAGCCGCCGCACCGGCATGCGGCACCCGGTACAGGCGCGTGTTCACGCCGTCGCGGCGCGTGAAGTAGAGCGCATCAGCCGCCGCCGCGATCTCGGCGATCGCGCCCTCGTCCTGCGGCACCACCACCTCGGCGCGCGACAGGTCCGGCTCACGCGCCGACAGTCGCAGCACCTGGAAGCGCGGCGCGCCCTTGGCGCTGAGCAGGTAGAAGGCATCGGCCGCCCCCACCAGGCTGCGCACTTCGTCCTCGGCACCGAAGACCTTGCGCCACTTCGCCCGAGCGGCTTTCGCGTCCTCCAGGTCGGCCACGAAGAAGAGGCCGTTGCGCTCCACGCCGAGCGACACCCACATGCCGGCCTGCCGCGTGCCGGGAATCTCGAACACCCATCCCGTGGCGAACACCGGCAGGGCCAGCGCGGGCTCGCGGCTGGCGCTGAAGACGAGGCGGTCGGTGCCGTCGAGCGCGCGGAAGTGGCGTGCCGTGTCGTTGAAGCGTTCGCCGCGCGGGCCGCGGTTGTAGCCCTCGCGCAGCCGGGAGTAGAAGAAGCCGCTGCCGTCCTCCAGCCACGAGACGCTCGCACCGCGGATGCGGTCGATGGGGGGCATCACGGCGCGGCCGGTGGCCACCTCCACCACATGCAGCTCGCCGATTTCTGCACCACCTGCCTGCAGCCCGTAGGCCAGCAGCCGCCCATCGGGCGACGGTGAGAAGCCCTGCAGCGCCACGGGCCGCCCGGCCGCGCGCGAGAGCGCGTCGGGGTCCACGAGCACGCGCTCGGCGCTGTCGGGGCCGGAGCGGAACACGAGCTTGAGCTGCTGCTCACCGGGCTCGCGCCGCGTGTAGAAGAGCCGCTGGCCAGGCTGGCGCAGCACGGTGCCGACGACACCACCTGCCTGCGCATCGATGGCCTGGATGCGCGCCAGCAGTTCGGCCCGGCCCGGGAGGCGCGCGAGCACCTGGCTGGCTGCCTCCCCATGCGCGCGCATCCAGCGCTGCACGCGCTCGTCGGCCACGTTCTCCAGGGCGCGGTAGGGGTCGGGCACGCGCACGCCCCAGTGGGTGTCGGCCTCCTCGCCGGGTGGCCAGGCGGCCGGCATCGGCACACCTGCCGCCTCGCGCACCGGCGTGGCCGGCACGACTGCTGCCTGCCCCGCGGCCACGGAAGGGGCTGCGGAGGACGCGGCGTACCCCGCCGCGGTGCTGGCAGCCAGGCAGACCGCCAGGGCCCAGCGCGCCGCCGCGGCGGCGCGAGCAGACGGCCGCGGCCAAGCGGGGCGGAGAGCAGGCGCGGACGGGTCTGGAAGGGCGTTCAACACGATCTCCTGTAGGCAGCCGCTGCGGATTGTCCGCGGAACCGGCGTAATCTTGCGGCCTGGCCTGGCTTGCCCAAGGCCCCTGGCTACCTCGCCAGGCCCCGTGCGCACCACCTGACAGCCCCATGAGCATCACCCGTTTCGCCTTCCCCACCCCGATCCACTTCGGAGCCGGCGCGCGCGCCCTGGTGGCGCCCCACCTGCTCGAGCGCGGCCTGCGCCGGCCGCTAATCGTCACCGACCGCGCGCTTGCGCGGCTGCCGGTGATGCAGGAGTTCCTGACCCACCTCAAGGGCCTGGAAGTCGCCGTCTATGACGGCGTCTTCGGCAACCCCACCTGTGCGCAGGTGATGGCCGGCGCGGCCGCTTTCCGCGCGCACGGAGCCGACGCGGTGATCGGCTTTGGCGGCGGCGCGGCGCTGGACGTGTCCAAGGTGGTGGGGCTGGCGGCCACGCACGAGGGCGACATCCTCGAGTACGTGTGGGACCACCCGCAGGTTCGCCCCATCGTGCACGAGCTGCCCCACTACGTGGCGCTGCCCACCACCTCGGGCACGGGCTCGGAGGTGGGGCGCTCGGCCGTCGTCTCCGAGAACGACACGCACCACAAGCGCACCGTCTTCAGCCCGAAGATCCTGGCCCAGGCCGTCTTCGCCGACCCCGAGCTCACGCTCGCGCTGCCTGCGCCCGTGACGGCCGCCACCGGGATGGACGCGCTCACGCACAACATCGAGAGCTACCTATCGCCCGCTTACCACCCGCTGTGCGACGGCATCGCGCTCGAAGGGCTGCGCATCGGGGCAGCGGCGCTGGCCACCGCCGTGGCCGAGCCAGGCAACCTGCAGGCGCGCGCCGACATGATGATGAGCTCGATGATGGGCGCCATCGCCTTCCAGAAAGACCTCGGCTCGGTGCACGCCTGCGCGCACGCACTCGGCGCCGTGTGCGACATGCACCACGGCCTGGCCAACGCGCTGATGATCGACACGGTGCTGGCCTGGAACCACGAGGCCGTGCCGCGCAAGTTCGACGAGCTCGCGCATGTGGCGGCCGTGCCCGGGGGCGGCTACGCCTTCGTGGGCTGGCTGCGCCAGCTCAAGTCGCGCATCGGCATCACCGGCGGGCTGGCTGCGCGCGGCGTCACGGCCGAGCACCTGCCTCGGCTCGTGCCGCTGGCGGCGCAGGACTTCACCGGCGGCACCAACCCGCGCCCGGCCACCGAGGCCGACTACGAGCGGCTGTTCCGGCAGGCGATGTGAGGGTGGCCACGATGAGCACCTCCCCCCTGATGATCGGCGTCTCGGCCCGCATCCACTACCCGGTGGACCATGAGGGCCTGCCGCGCGTCTTCACGAAGACGCTGCACTTCCTGGAGCAGTCGGTGGCGCACTGGGTGCTGTCGGGCCACGCCATGGCCGTGATGGTGCCGGCGGTGACGAAGGACAGCATCGTCACGCGCAGCGAGCTCGACCTGGACGACTACGCGCAGGCGCTGGACGGCCTGGTGCTGCAAGGCGGCAACGACATCGCCCCGCAGGCCTACGGCGAGGAGCCGCTCAAGCCCGCCTGGGCTGGCGACCCCGTGCGCGACCGCTACGAGATGGAGCTCATCGAGGCCTTCGTGCGAGCCGGCAAGCCCGTCTTCGGCATCTGCCGGGGCTTCCAGCTCATCAACGTGATGTACGGCGGCTCGCTCTACCAGGACATCGAGACCCAGGTGCCCGGCTCGCGCGAGCACCGGCGCCTGGAGCGCTACGAGCAGCACTACCACCCCATCGAGATCGTGCCGGGCACGCGGCTGGCCGAGCTCTACCCGGGCGTGAGCCGCGCCGTCACCAACAGCATCCACCACCAGGGCGTGAAGAAGGTCGCGCCCGGGTTCGTGGTCGAGGCGCGCTGCCCGGAAGACGGCACCGTGGAGGCCATCCGCCGCAGCGGCGACGGCACCTACGTGGCAGCCGTGCAGTGGCACCCCGAGTTCCACCAGCCGGGCAGCCCGGACAACTTCGACGACACCGCGATGCTTCAGGACTTCCTGGCCGCGGTGCGGACCGCGAAGGCTGTGCGGGCCGCCTCGGGGCGCTGAGCGCATGCGCACGCCCTCCCCGACCCTCTCACCGCACACGATCCTGCCGCCATGCCCACCCTGAAGATCACCAACCCCGCCACCGGCCAGACGATCGACGAGATCGCCGCAGACGACGCCGCGAGCGTCGCGGCGAAAGCTGCCGCTGCGCGCGCCGCACAACCCGCCTGGGCCACGCGCCCGATGGCCGAGCGCCTGGCCACGGTCGCGCGCTTTCGTGCGGCGATCGTCGACCAGCTCGAGACCCTGGCCGCCAGCATGACGGCCGAGACCGGCAAGCCCATCACGCTTTCGCGCAACGAGCTCAACGGGTTGCTTCCGCGGCTCGATTTCTTCCTCGAACAGGCCGAAGCCGCCGTGCGCGACGAGCATGTGTACGACGGCGGGGGCATGCACGAGCAGATCAGTCACGCGCCGCTGGGCGTGGTGGCCAACATCTCGGCCTGGAACTACCCCTGGTTCGTCGGCTGCAACGT
>CAILKA010000526.1 GCA_903834645.1 uncultured beta proteobacterium | reverse complement strand
TGCCGCCGCCACCCCATCCCGCCCGAACGGGATGTCCAGCGCCAGCAGCGCCCCTTCCATCGCCGCCAGGCAGCCCAGGATGCCCGCCGGGTTCTGGTCGCCCAGGTGCCCGATGCGAAAGCCCCGGCCTTGCAGCGGGCCGAGCGCCCCCGCGAAGGCCACCTGGTAGTGCTCGCGCGAGATCGCGCGCAGCCGGTCCACGTCGGTGCCCGCAGGCACGGTCACGGTGGTGACGGACACCGAGCGCGACTCGGGCCGCTGCGCGAAGAAGCCCAGCGCCCCCTCGCGGCTCCAGGCCTGCACGGCGGCGTGCACGGCCTGCGCATGGCGGCGATGCCGCGCCCAGACGTGGTCGAGCCCCTCGCGAAAAAGCAGCCCGAGCGCCGCCTCGAGGCCTGCGATCAGCGTCTGCGGCGCGGTGCCGCAGAACTTCATGTAGGAGAGCTCGCTCTTGCGGCGCACGATGTCCCAGTAGTAGCGCGGCGCAGGGTTGAGCCGGGCCACCTCCATCGCACGTGCATTGACGGCGAGGATGCCCACCCCCGGCGGGCACATCAGGCCCTTTTGCGAAGCCCCCACCACCACGTCGGCGCCCAGCTCGTCCATCGAGAAAGGCGCCGCGCCGAGCGATGCCACCACGTCGACGACATAGAGCGCCGGGTGCCCGGTGGCATCGATTGCGCGCTTGAGCGAGGCCAGGTCGGTCGTGACGCCGCTGGAGGTATCCGTGTGGACGACGAAGACGGCACCGATCTCGTGCGCCGTGTCGCGCTCGAGCGCCTGCACCACCGCCTGCTCGTCGATCGGCAGCCCCTCGACCCAGGGCGTGCGCACGACGCGGCGGCCGAGCTTTTCCGTCTGCACCGCCCAGGACTCCGAGAAGTGACCGGTGCCGGGCACCAGGGCCGTCCCGCCATGCGGCAGCAGGTTTTCCACGGCCGCCTCCCACACGCCGTGACCGTTGGAGATGTAGAGGAAGACATCGCCTTCGGCGGTGCCGAGCAGGCACTTCAGGCCGCGCTCGCAGGCAGCGATGGTCTCGTCCACGCGCGGATCGGCCAGATCCATCGGCTGGCGGCTCATGGCCCACAGCACCTCGTCGGGGATCGGCGTAGGCCCGGGCGAGTGCAGCAGGCGCCGACCGGGGATGCGGTGACGAAAGGAGGAGGCTGGGTCGCGCGGATCGAGCGTGGTCATGGGCAGGTACGGGTTCAGAACCAGGTGACCAGCGCATCGACGATGCGCCAGTCGTCGTCGACGATGGCCATCCATCGCCACTTGTCGAAGGTCGTGCAGGGATGCGAGATGCCGAGGGAGACCCTGTCTCCCACGCGCAGGCCGGCGGCATCTTCGCCCAGCCGAAGATAGGCGTGCTGGTCGTTCATGCCCGAGACGCTCCAGTGCCGCGGGGCGTCGTGCGGCACGCGTTCGCCGCGCGCGCACATGCGTACGGGAACTGGCATCTCGATGTCGTAGGAGACGTCGCGCCGCCCCGCCGTGAGGATGGCCAGGCCCGGCTCGGGCATGGACTGCACGGTGGTCCAGACCTCCAGTGCGGCCTGCAGGCCCACGGTCGCGTCGCAGCCGATGCGACGGTTCAGCACGGACACCAGGCGCTGGTAGCGGCCGTGGTCGTGCGTGACATAGCAGCCCGAGCGCAGCAGACCCTGCACGGGGCGTGAAAGCTCAGGGCGCAGGCCGGACGCGACGAGATCGAAGATGCCCGAGCCGCCAGCGGACACCAGCACGTGGCCAGCCTCGTCCGCGGGGGCGCGCTGGCTGGCCTCGAACAGGCCCTCCTCGTCGAGCGCGCGCGCCACGGCCCCGATGCGCGCCATCAGGCCCTCGGCCATCTGCCGATCGCTCGCCTCCTCGCCCGTGGCTCCAAGGCCCTCGTAGCCCTCCACGCCCACGAGCCGCACTGCCGCGCTTGCATGCGCGAGCCGGGCAAGCGCCAGCGCCTCCTCGTGCGTGCGGCAGCCGGTGCGCCCGCCCGGCAACCCGATCTCCAGCAGCACCTCGAAGGCCATGGCAGGCTGCGTGGCCTCGATGAGCGCCAGCTGCGCGGCCGAGTCGAGCAGGAAAACGATACGCAGGCCCGGGTGCCCAGCCAGCAGCCGCTGCAGCGAGCCGAGCTCCGGCGGCGTGAGCACCTGGTTGGCCACGAGCACGCGCGAGACACCGGCTGCCACCGCCACCTGGGCCTGGGCCGCATTGGCCACCGTGATGCCCCAGGCGCCGGCGCGCACCTGCGCTGCGAAGAGCTGGGGCGACAGCGTTGTCTTGCCGTGCGGGGCCAGGCCCACGCCGCGCTCGGCGGCAAAGCGCTGCATCCAGCCCAGGTTGTGCGCCAGAGCCGAGGCCCGGACCACGGCCAGCGGCAGCGGCACGTTACCGCCGAAGAGGTGCCAGCCCTGCTGCCCCACCTGCGATCGCCGCATCGGCCCCGCGGCGGGCGGAAAGCCTTTCATCCATGGGCCCAGGAGCGGGTCGAGCAGTTCGGGGGTGTTCATGTCGCGGGGGCGAGGTCCACTGGCTCGACTGTACCGATCCGCGCCTCGCGCGCGAGCCGGGCCACTTCCTCGGGCCGCCGCTCGCGCAGCCGGTGGTCGCTCCACACCTGGCGCCAGCGCCTCGCCCCGGGCTGGCCGTTGCGCAGGCCGAGCATGTGCCGCGCCACCTGCGGCCAGGGCGTGCCGCGCGCGGCGTGCTCCCGCACCATGTAGACCACCATCGCCTCCTCCACCGATTCGTGATCGGTGGCGGGATCGTGGGGTTCGCCGAAGAAGGTGGTGTCCCAGCGGGCGAGGTCCCAGGGGTGGTGGTAGGCCCGCCGCCCCACCATCACGCCGTCCACGTGCGCGAGCTCCTGCGCCATCTGGGCGGGCGTCTCCAGGCCCCCGTTGACGACGATCGTGAGATGCGGAAACTCCGCCTTCAACCGGTGCACGATCGCGTACCGCAGGGGCGGCACCTCGCGGTTCTCCTTCGGGCTCAGGCCCTCGAGCCAGGCATTGCGTGCATGCACGACGAAGACCTCGCAGCCCCCCCGCTCGGCCACCGTGCCGACGAAGTCGCGCACGAAGCCGTACGACTCGTCACGTCCCAGGCCGATGCGGTGCTTGACCGTCACCGGCAGGTCCACGGCCTCGCGCATCGCGGCCACGCCATCGGCCACGAGCCGGGGCTCGGCCATGAGGCAGGCGCCGAAGGCCCCCCGCTGCTCGCGCTCGCTGGGGCAGCCGCAATTGAGGTTCACCTCCTCATAGCCCCAGGCCTGTGCGAGCCGCGCGCAATGGGCGAGGTCGACGGGCTCGCTGCCCCCGAGTTGCAGCGCCACCGGGTGCTCCACGGGGTCGTAGCCCAGGTGGCGGGGCACGTCGCCATGGATCAATGCGCCCGTGGTGACCATCTCGGTGTACAGCCGCGTGCGGCGCGTCAGCAGGCGATGGAAGAACCGGCAGTGCCGATCGGTCCAGTCCATCATCGGTGCGACAGACAACCGCCAGGGGCCGGCAGCCAGACCGTTCAACCCGTTGCCTTCGACGGCTTGCATCGTTGCCCAGACGCCTGGTCTCTAGACCGCGAGGAAGCCGCCGTCCACCGCCAGGGTCGCGCCGGTCACGTAACTGGCCATCGCCGACGCCAGGAAGGCCACGGGCCCCACCAGTTCGCCTGGCTGGCCGAAGCGCTTGAGCGGGATGCGCTGCAGCAGGTAGCCCCGGCGCTGCAGGTCTGCGCGCGAGGCCTCGGTCATGGGCGTTTCCATCACGCCGGGTGCCACCGCATTCACCCGGATGCCTTCGGCAGCGAGTTCCAGCGCCATCACCTTGGTAAGCATTTCCGCGGCGGCCTTGGAAGGCGAATACGCGATGCCGCCGCCGGATGCGCGCGAGGCGGAAATGGAGCCGATGTTCACCACGCACCCGCCGCCGGCCAGCAGCGGCCGCAGCGCGAGGATCATGTTGCGCACGCCATCGACGTTCACCGCCATCGCCTCACGCCAGGCCTGATCCCGCGCGGTGTCGTCGAAGGCGTGGCGCGGGCGCACGCCGGCGTTGTTGACCAGCACCAGCCTTTCGCCCGGCTGCAGGGCAAGCTTGGCCGCCAGAGCGGCGCAGGCCGACGCGTCGCGCACATCCAGCGCCTGGGACTGCGAACGACCGCCGCGTACCGCGATGCGCCGGGCCGTGGCGGCCGCGGTCTCGCCGTCGATGTCCAGGGCCAGCACGCGCGCACCCAACTCCGCCAGCCCCTCGGCCAGGGCCGCGCCATTGCCCTGGCCAGCCCCCGTGACCACCACCAGCGCGTCTGCCATCCAGCCCTGAGGCGGGGCCGGCACGCCGTCCCGCGACACGTCAGGCATGCGCGTCAGTCCACCGTGGCGCCGCTGGCCTTCACGACGGCCTCATACCGGACGTACTCGCGCCGCATCAGCTCACCGAACTGTTCCGGCGTGGTGGGTACGGGCTCGGCCATCATCGAGGCGAAGCGGGTCTTGACATCGTCGGACTGCAGCGCCTGCACGTAGGCCGCGTTGAGCCGCGCCACGACTTCGCGGGGCGTGCCCGCCGGCGCGATGAGGCCCCACCAGGTGTCGACCTCGAAGCCGGGAAAGGTCTCGGCGATGGCCGGTACATCGGGCAGCAGCGGGCTGCGCTGGGGCGTGGTCACCGCCAGCGGGATCACCTTGCCGGCGCGAATGTTGGCGCCCGAGGTGGCCAGGTTGTCGAGCGTGTAGTCCACCGTGCCCGACAGCATGGCCAGTTGCGACGGGCCGCCGCCGTTGTAGGGGATGTGGACGGCGAAGAAGCCCGCCTTCTTCTTGAACATCTCGCCAGCCAGGTGGCCACCGCTGCCGTTGCCGCCGCTGGCGTAGCTCAGCCGCGCCGGGTTGGCCTTGGCGTAGGCGATGAAGTCCTTGAGCGTGGCGATCTTCAGCCGGCGCGCGGTGTCGGCATTCATCACGAGCACGTTCGGGATGCGCACCATCTGCGTGATCGGGGCGAAGTCCTTGATCGCGTCGTAGGGCAACTTCTTGAAGAGCCAGGGGTTGATGGCGTGCATGGCCACCGCCGCCATCCCGATCGTGTAGCCGTCGGGGGCTGCCTTGGCCACCAGGTCCACCCCGATGCCCCCTCCCCCTCCCGGGCGGTTCTCCACCACCATGTTCACGCCGAGGGTCTGGGCGGCCTTCTCCGTGATGATGCGGGTCGTCACGTCGGTGGCACCACCGGCCACGAAGGGAACGATCACGCGGATCGGCCGGGCGGTCTGGGCCTGTGTGGCGAGCGGAAGCGCCGCTGCGCCGAGGCCGGTGAGGAAGTGTCTGCGGTCCATGGTGTCTCCTTCACTGAAACGGCGCCGATGGCGACAAAGCGCCCGGGTGATGGGGCGCGAAGATATCACCGCCAGACCCGCGGCGAACCCGCCGCAGCGGGCGCCCGCGCCAGTCTCAGGCCGCCTCTCGCGAGGCCCGCTTGCGTTCGTGCTCCTTCAGGAACCGCTTGCGCACGCGGATGCTGCGCGGCGTGATCTCCACGAGCTCGTCCTCGTCGATGAACTCCACCGCGTACTCGAGCGTGAGGATGATCGGCGGGGTGATCTTGATGGCATCTTCCTTGCCGCTGACGCGGAAGTTCGTCAGCTGCTTGGTGCGCACGGCGTTGACCACGAGGTCGTTGTCGCGGCTGTGGATGCCCACGATCATCCCCTCGTACACCGGGTCGCCGGGCTTGACGAACATGCGGCCGCGGTCGTCGAGCTTGCCCAGCGCGTAGGTGACGATCTCGCCGTCTTCCTGGCTGATCAGCACGCCGTTCTTGCGCCCGCCGATCTCGCCCTTGTAGGCCTCGTAGCCGTCGAACACGTGGCTCATCAGACCCGTGCCGCGCGTGAGGTTCAGAAACTCGCCCTGGAATCCGATGAGCCCGCGCGCCGGGATGCGGTACTCCAGGCGGACGCGCCCGCGGCCGTCGGGCTGCAGGTCCAGCAGCTCGCCCTTGCGCAGCCCGAGCTCCTGCATCACGCCACCCTGGTGCGCATCCTCCACG
>CAILKA010000525.1 GCA_903834645.1 uncultured beta proteobacterium | reverse complement strand
CGGTGCCGGTGCCGGTGCCGGTGCCGGTGCCGGTGCCGGTGCCGGTGCCGGTGCCGCCCGCGCCCCAGGTACAGGTCGACGCTGGCGCAGCGCCAGCCGCCCCGGAAGTGCCCGCGCTGGGCCGCGCGGCCCTGCCGATGCGTGCGATGGTGCGTGTGCGCGCCGAGCTGATGGACCGGCTCTTCAACCAGGCCGGCGAAGTCGGTACCGCGCGCTCGACGATCGAGAGCGAGGTGGCCCGCTTCAAGGGTTCGCTGGCGGACCTGGCCGACAACCTGGAGCGGCTGCGCCGCCAGCTGCGCGACCTGGAGTCGCACAGCGAGGGGCGGGCTCCGCGTTCGCGCCCAGGCCCGGTCACGGGCGAGCCACAGTTCGACCCGCTCGAGCTGGACCGCTACACCCGCTTCCAGGAGCTCGTGCGGATGATGGCCGAGTCGCTGGACGACATCGCCACCATCCAGCGTGGTCTCACGGTCGGGGTGCAGGGCGCCGAGGACGGCCTGGCGGCCCAGGCGCAGGCCGCACGCGCTCTCATGGACGACCTGCTGCGCACGCGGCTCGTGGAGTTCGAGTCGATTGCCGACCGGCTGCACCGCGTGGCCCGTCAGGCCGCGCGCGAGACGGGTCGGCAGGTGAGGCTCCAGCTCGATGGCGCTTCCATCGAGCTCGACCGCGGTGTGCTCGACCGCATGGGTGCGCCCTTCGAACACCTCGTGCGCAACTGTGTCGTGCACGGCATCGAGCCGCCGGCCCAGCGCGGCGCCGCCGGCAAGCCGGCCATGGGTCTGGTGCACATCGCGCTGGAGCAGGCCGGAAACGAGGTCGTCATCACGGTGGATGACGACGGGCGTGGCCTGGACTACGCGGCCATCCGCGCCCGCGCGCTCGACACCGGTCTCATCGGCCCGGACGACGATCCCGACGATGCGGCGCTGGCCGAGCTCGTGTTCAGCCCGGGGCTGTCCACGGCGCGCGGCGTGACGGAGCTGGCTGGCCGCGGCATCGGGCTGGACGTGGTGCGCGCCGAGGTGCTGGCGCTGGGCGGACGCATCGAGCTCACCAGCCGGCCGGGACAGGGCGCGCATGTGCGCATCACGTTGCCGCTGACCACGGCCATCACGCAGGCCGTGCTGCTGCGCCTGGGCGAATCGACGGTGGCCGTGCCTTCGACCATCGTCGAGATCGTGCGCCGTGTCACGCCCGGCGACATCGAGCGTGCCTGCGACACCGGCACGCTCCCTGACGGCGAGGCCGGCGGCACCATCCCCTTCTACTGGCTCGGCGCGCTGCTCGAGGGGCCGGCGCGTCCGAGCGTCGTGGGCCGCGCGCCGCGCGTGGTCGTGCTGCGCAGCGCTTCGCAGCGCATGGCCCTCTTCGTCGACGACATCCTCGGCCACCAGGAGGTGGTGGTGAAGAACCTCGGGCCGCAGCTGGCCCGGCTGCCCGGCCTGGCGGGCATGACGGTGCTGGCCAGCGGCGAGATGGTGCCGATCTACAACCCGGTGGGGCTGGCTGCGATGCATGGCCTGCAGGCGCGCGAGCGCCAGCGCGTGGCCACTGCCGAGGGTGGAGAGGCTGCAGTCACGAGAGAGCCCACCGGGCCGCTGGTGCTGGTGGTCGACGACTCACTGACGGTGCGCAAGGTCACGCAGCGGCTGCTGCTGCGTGAGGGATACCGCACGGCCGTGGCCAAGGATGGCCTGGAGGCGCTCGAGCGCATCACCGAGGAGAAGCCCGCGATGGTGCTGTCAGACCTGGAGATGCCCAGGATGGACGGCTTCGACCTGGTGCGCAACCTTCGCGCCGATCCGCGCTTTGCCGACCTGCCGGTGGTGATCATCACCTCGCGCATCGCGCAGAAGCACCGTGACCACGCGGTCGCGCTGGGCGTGGACCACTACCTGGGCAAGCCCTTCGTCGAACGGGAACTTCTGGAGCTGGTGGCGCGTCATACGGGGTTTCCCGTACCCCGCTAAGCTATCGGGTTTGGCCGGCGCCTGCCGGCCTCTCCCGGACCGCCCTCGATGACCGTCTTCCGCCCCGCAGCCGCCTGGCCTGCCCTGGCTGCCCCGACCCTTTCCCTTGTCCTTGCCCTGGCCTGCACGTGGCACGGGCGTGCCTCCGCCCAGCCCGAGGGCACGCGTGCGCCCGCCCGGGCCGCCCTCACGGTCACGCTGGCCCAGCCGCAGCGCGCCGATCTGCCGATGCGCATCCCGGCCAATGGCACCGTGCACCCGTGGCAGGAGGCGCTGATTGGCGCAGAGGGCGGGCCCTGGCGATTGGTCGAGGTGCGTGCCGGCGTCGGTGACGCGGTCAAGCGCGGGCAGGTGCTGGCGGTGTTCGCGGGCGAGCTCGTGCAGGCCGACGTGGCGCTGGCCCGCGCCGGGCTGGCCGAGGCCGAGGCCGTGCTCGCCGAGATGGCGGCCAAGGCCCAGCGCGCGCGCGAGCTGCAGCCCACGGGGGTGCTGAGCACCGAGCAGGTTCAGCAGGCGCTCACCGCGGAGCGCACCGCACAGGCGCGGCTGCAGGCCCAGCGCGCGGCGCTGCAGCTGCAGGAGCTGCGCGAGAAGCAGCTCCAGGTGCTGGCGCCCGACGATGGCGTGATCAGCACACGCTCGGCCACCGTTGGCGCCGTGGTGCCGCCCGGCCAGGAGCTCTTCCGGCTCATCCGCCAGGGGCGGCTCGAGTGGCGTGCCGAGGTCGCGGCGGCCGACCTGGCTCAGCTGCGCGCGGGCCAGTCGGTGCGCGTGCAGGCCACTGGCGCCGCGACCGTCACGGGGCGGCTGCGCATGGTTGCGCCCACGGTGGATGCGGCCTCGCGCAATGGCCTCGTCTACGTGGATCTCCCCGGGGCACCGGGCCTGCGTGCGGGAACCTTTGCGCGGGGTGAATTCGAGACGGGCGCCTCCTCCGCGCTCACGCTGCCGCAGTCGGCGGTGGTGATGCGCGAGGGCTTTGCCTACGTGTTCCGGATCGGTCCCGACCAGCGTGTGGCCCAGACCAAGGTCGGCATCGGGCGGCGGGTCGGCGAGCGCGTGGAGGTCACCTCGGGTCTGGAGCCCTCCGCCCGCGTGGTGGCCAGCGGCGCGGGCTTCCTGGCCGACGGCGACACGGTGAAGGTGGTCGACAAGTGAACGTCTCGGCCTGGTGCATCCGCAACCCGATCCCGTCGGTGATGTTCTTCGTCCTGCTCACGGTGGCAGGCCTGCTCGGCTTTCGGGCCATGAAGATCCAGCAGTTCCCCGACATCGACCTGCCCACGGTCGTCGTCAGCGCGAGCCTGCCCGGTGCCGCGCCGGCGCAGATGGAGACCGAGGTCGCGCGCAAGATCGAGAACGCGGTGGCCTCGCTCCAGGGGGTGAAGAACCTCTACACGAAGGTGCAGGACGGCGTGGCGCAGGTGACGGTGGAGTTCCGCCTGGAGCGTGCGACGCAGGAGGCGCTCGACGACGTGCGCTCGGCCGTCTCGCGCATCCGCGCCGACCTTCCGGCCGACGTGCGCGACCCCGTCATCACCAAGCTCGACCTGGCCGGCGCGCCCATCCTCACCTACACGGTGGCCTCCTCGCGCATGGACGAGGAGGCGCTGTCGTGGTTCGTCGACAACACGGTCACGAAGGCCATGCTCGCTGCGCGCGGCGTGGGCGCGGTTTCGCGCGTGGGCGGGGCCACGCGCGAGGTGCGCGTCGAACTCGACCCGGCGCGGCTGCTGGCGCTCAACATCACCGCGGCTGAAGTCTCGCGCCAGCTGCGCGCGGTGCAGCAGGACGCCCCCGGCGGTCGCACCGACCTGGGTGGTGCCGAGCAGAGCGTGCGCACCATCGCCACCGTGCGCAGCGCCCAGGAGCTGGCGCGCATGGAGATCGCGCTGCCCGGCGACGCGCAGGGCCGGCGTATCCGGCTCGACCAGGTGGCTGCCGTCACCGACACGGTGGCCGAGCGTCGCAGCGGCGCACTGCTGAACGGCAAGCCCGTGGTGGGCTTCGAGATCGTGCGCTCGCGTGGCGCGAGCGAGACGGCGGTGGCCGAGGGCGTGCGCGTGGCTCTTCAGCAGCTGCGTGCCGAGCACCCCGACATGCAGTTCACCGAGGCCTTCAACTTCGTCGACCCGACTGTCGAGAACTTCGAGGGCAGCATGTACCTGCTGCTCGAGGGCGCGCTGCTGGCGGTGCTGGTGGTGTGGCTCTTCCTGCGTGACTGGCGCGCCACGCTCGTGGCGGCCACCGCCCTGCCGCTGTCGATCATGCCGGCCTTCGCGGTGATGCACTACCTCTTCGGCTTCTCGCTCAACGTGGTGACGCTGCTGAGCCTGTCGCTCGTGGTGGGCATCCTCGTGGATGACGCGATCGTCGAGATCGAGAACATCATGCGCCACCTGCGCATGGGCAAGACGCCCTTCCAGGCGGCAATGGAGGCGGCCGACGAGATCGGCCTGGCGGTGATCGCCACCACCTTCACGCTGATCGCGGTGTTCCTGCCCACGGCCTTCATGGCTGGCGTGCCGGGCAAGTTCTTCGTGCAGTTCGGCTGGACGGCGGCGATTGCCGTCTTCTTCTCGCTCGTGGTGGCCCGCATGCTCACGCCGATGATGGCGGCCTACCTGCTGCGCCCCCCGCGGGGTGAGCACCGCGAGCCACGCTGGCTCGAGCGCTACGCGGGCTGGGCCGCGTGGTGCCTGCGTCACCGCGTCGTGACGCTGCTTGCCACAGCGGTCTTCTTCGTCGGCTCCTTCGGCCTGGTGAGCTACCTGCCCACCGGCTTCCTGCCGCCGGACGACCTGAGTCAGACACAGGTCACGGTGACGCTGCCCCCGGGCGGCACCTACGCCCAGACCCTGCAGGCCGCCGAGCGGGCGCGCGAGATCGTGCAGCAGAACCCGCACGTGAAGATGGTCTACACCGCCGTCGGCGCGGGCAGCACGGGCGCGGACACCTTCACGCCCGGGGCGGCGCTGCCCGAGGTGACCAAGGCCACGCTGACGATCAACATGACGCATCGCACCGAGCGCCCAGGCCTGACCAAGCAGGCCATCGAGGCGCAGCTGCGCGATGCATTGGTGGCGCTGCCCGGGGCACGCGTGAAGGTGGGTTTCGGGCAGAGCTCGGAGAAGTACGTGCTGGTGCTGGCCAGCGAGGACGGAGCGACGCTGGCCGCGCACGCGGCGGTGGTGGAGCGCGAATTGCGCTCGCTGCCGGGCATCGGCGCGGTCACCTCGAGCTCGAGCCTGCTGCGCCCCGAGCTCATCGTGCGGCCCGATGCGGCGCGGGCGGCCGACCTCGGCGTGACGGCGCAGGCCATCGCCGACACGCTGCGCATCGCCACCGCGGGCGACTACGACCAGGGCCTGGCCAAGCTCAACCTGAGCCAGCGCCAGGTGCCCATCGTCGTGCGGCTGCCCGCCGACGCGCGCACCGACCCCGCGCTGCTGGCGCGCCTGCCGGTGCCGGGACGCAACGGACCGGTGCCGCTGGGCAATGTGGCCACGCTCTCGATCGACTCCGGCCCAGCCTCGATCGACCGCTACAACCGCCAGCGCAACGTGAACTTCGAGATCGAGCTCAACCAGCAGCCTCTGGGCGCGGTGAAGGACGCGGCGCTCGCGCTGCCGAGCCTCACCCAGATGCCGCCGGGGGTGATCCGCACCGAGATCGGCGACGCCGAGGCGATGGGCGAGCTCTTCGCGAGCTTCGGCCTGGCCATGCTCACGGGCGTGCTGTGCATCTACGTGGTGCTGGTGCTGCTCTTCAAGGACTTCGTGCAGCCCGCCACCATCCTCGGGGCGCTGGTGCTCTCGATCCCGGGCGCGTTCCTGGCGCTCTTCGTCACGCACACGGCGCTGTCGATGCCCAGCATGATCGGCCTGATCATGCTCATGGGCATTGCCACCAAGAACTCCATACTGCTGGTGGATTACGTGATCATCGCCCGGCGCGACCACGGCCTGCCGCGGATGGAGGCCGTGATCGATGCCTGCCGCAAGCGCGCACGCCCCATCGTGATGACGACCATCGCGATGGCGGCGGGCATGGTGCCCATCGCCATCGGCCTGGGCGTGGACCCGAGCTTCCGTTCCCCGATGGCCATCGTCGTGATCGGCGGCCTCATCACTTCCACCTTCCTGAGCCTGCTCGTGATACCCGTGCTCTACACCTACGTCGATGACGCGATTGCCTTCCTGCAGCGGTCGCTGCGACGTCGCCTTCCGGCCCGGCCGGTGGTGGAGACTGCGCGATGAGGCCGGTCGAAGCCGGCCGCCGCTCCTTCCTGGGCGGCTGCGCAATCGGAATCGCCACCGCGGCGCTGGCGCCCTGGGCGCGGGCCGAGGTGACGGGCGTGGACACGCTCGACCTCGAGCCAATGGACGCAGGGCGCAAGCGGGCGGTGCCGATGCGGCTGCACCTGCCGCGTGCGGCCGCAGCGGCCGCACGCGCGCCGCTGGTGCTGTTCTCCCACGGCATCGGCGGCTCGCGCATGGGCTACAGCTACCTCGGGCGCCACTGGGCTGCCAACGGAGTGGCGAGCCTGCACGTGCAGCACGTGGGCAGCGACCGCAGCCTCTGGGGCGCGGGCAACGTGTTCTCGCTCGTGTCGCGGCTGCAGCAGGCGGCCCAGGAGAGCGAGGCCATCGACCGCGTGCACGACCTGCGCTTCGCGCTCGACCACGTGCTCGAGGGCAACCTGGGCGCGCGGCTAGATGCCGCGCGCGTGGTGGCGGCGGGCCACTCTTACGGCGCCAACACGACACTGCTGGCCGCCGGCGCTCAGGTGTTTCGCGACGGCCGCGTGGTGGACCTGCGCGAGCCCCGGGTGCAGGCCGCCATCGTCATCTCCGCGCCGCCCTTTTACGGCGAGTCCGGCGACATGCCGCGCATCCTCGCACCCGTGCGCGTGCCGAGCCTGCACATCACCTGCACCGAGGACGACATCCGCATCCCGGGCTACACGAGCGGGCTGGAGGACAGGCTGGCCGTGTTCGAGGCGGTGGGCGGCGCACGCAAGACCCTGGCCGTGTTCCAGGGCGGCTCGCACAGCATCTTCACCGACCGCAGCACCCCGGGCGGCCCCGAGCTCAACCAGCGTGTCAAGGCCGCCACGCGCGAGCTCACGCTGGGCTTCCTGCGCAGCCTCTTCGACGGCGAGCACCAGGGGCTCAAGGAGTGGCCGCAGCGCCACGCCGGGCTGCTCGCGCGCTACGTGCCGGGCCCCTTGACGACGGCGTAACGCGCCAGGGTTCTCGCGCGCGCCTGGTCGTGCGCGACGATGGGTGCGGGGTAGTGGCGCCCGATCTCGATGCCGGCGGCCTGCAGGTCCACCGGCCGTGCGAGCCACGGCGCGTGGAGGGCTGCGTCGGGCAAGGCGGCGAGCTGCGGCAGGTAGCGCCGGATGAAGCGCCCCTGCGGGTCGAACTTCTGGCTTTGCGTGACGGGGTTGAAGATGCGAAACCAGGGTTGCGCGTCGCATCCCGATGACGCCGCCCACTGCCAGCCGCCGTTGTTGGCGGCCAGGTCGAAGTCGTTGAGCTGCTCGGCGAACCAGCGCTCGCCCCAGCGTCAGTCCAGGCCCAGGTCCTTGGTGAGGAAGCTCGCCACCACCATGCGCAGGCGGTTGTGCATGTAGCCGGTCTGCGCAAGCTGCAGCATCGCGGCGTCCACCAGGGGGTAGCCGGTGCGGCCCTCGCACCAGGCTGCATACAGCCGTTCGGCGTGCGCCCCGCTCTCCCATGCGATGCGGTCGTACTCGGGGCGAAAGGCGTGCCCGACGACGCGCGGGTGGTGGTGCAGCACCTGATGGTAGAAATCTCGCCAGACGAGCTCCGAGAGCCACGTCTGCGCGCCGCTCGAGCCCGATTGCGTGCGCAGCCACGCCTGCCGCGCCAGCTGGCGGATGGAGACGGTCCCGAAGCGCAGGTGCGTGCTCAGGTAGCTCGGGCCCTTGACGGCCGGGAAGTCGCGCGCCTGGGCGTAGTGATCGATGCGGTCGTCGAGGAAGTCGGCCAGCAGCGCCTGCGCGCCAGCCGGCCCGACGGGCATCTTCAGCGTGTGCAGGTTGGTGCGCTCGAATCCCAGCGCCTCCAGATCGGGCACGCCGCGCAGCCTCTCGGGCACGGGTGCCAGAGCGTCGGCCAGCGGCGCCACCGGATGCGGCTCGAGTGCGCGCCCGCCAGCCGCCTCGAGCGTGCGCAGCCACGCGTTCTTGTAGGGCGTGAAGACACCGTAGGGCGTGCCCGCAGCCGTCATCACCTGCGCCCGCTCGAAGACGACATGGTCCTTCACCGTGTGCAGCGCCACGCCGATCTCGGCCAGCCGCCCGCGGGCGAGGCTGTCGCGCTCGAGCGCGTAGGGGTCGTCGTCGTGACTGGCCCAGACGGCCTGCACGGCCAGCTCCTGCGCCAGCCGCGCGATCTCGTCGGGCGCCTGCCCGTGGCGCACGATGAGTCCGGCGTCCGGCACGCCGTGCGACCGGGCCAGCTCGCGCAGCTCCTCGTCGAGCCCCTGCAGGCTGTCGCGGATGAATTCGACGCGCCGGTCGGCGCGCGGCAGCGCATCCAGGATCGCGCGGTCGAACACGAATGCGCACCACACGCGCCTGGCCGTGCGCAGGGCCTGGTGCAAGGCGGCGTGGTCCTCGGTGCGCAGGTCGCGACGCAGCCACACGAGCGCGGCCGCCAGCGGCCGGTCGCCCGGCGCCGCCGCGACGGCCGCAGGGTGTGACGAGGCAGATGACGAGGGGGTGGCCGACGGGTTCACTCGAAGGGGATGCGCGGGCATGGATTCAGGCCGTTGGCCCTGCTCGGGCGGCGGGCCGACGCATAGAATGATCCCATGTCTGCAGGCGAGCCGATCGACTTTACCAACAAGTTCCTGATCGCCATGCCGGGCATGGTCGACGAGAACTTCGTCGGCACCGTCGTCTACCTGTGCGAGCACACCCAGGAAGGCGCGCTGGGGCTGGTGATCAACCGGCCCTTCGACATCACGCTGCGCAACCTGTTCGAGAAGGTGGAGCTGTCGCTCGACCGCGAGGAGCTCGCCTCGCAGCCCGTGTACTTCGGCGGCCCGGTGCAGACCGAGCGCGGTTTCGTGCTGCACGAGCACGCGGGCGAGGAAGACGCCAGCCCCTACACATCCACGCTCACGATCCCGGGCGGAGCCCTGGCGATGACCACGAGCAAGGACGTGCTCGAGGCGCTCTCCCACGGCGCGGGCCCGCGCCGCGTGCTCGTGACCCTGGGCTACTCGGGGTGGAGCGCGGGGCAGCTCGAGTCCGAGATCGGGCGCAACGGCTGGCTCACCGTGGAAGCCGACCCGGTCGTGATCTTCGACACGCCGGTGGAGCAGCGCTACCAGCGCGCGCTCTCGCTGCTGGGCTTCGATCCGCTGATGCTCAGCCAGGAAGCCGGGCATGCCTGAGCCGGGGGCGACTGCGGCTGCGACTGCGACTGCGGCTGCGACTTCGGGTTCGACTGCGACCGCAGGTCCGGGCTCGGCGCCGCGCGCCTTCCTTGCCTTCGACTACGGTGAGCGCCGTGTCGGCGTGGCCGTGGGCAACACGCTGCTCGGGCGGGCTCGGCCGCTGCGCACGCTGGCGGTCACGGGCGATGCACGCTTCGCGGCGATCCATGCACTGCTGCAGGAGTGGCACCCCGATGCGCTGGTGGTGGGCGTGCCCTTCCACCCCGACGGCGCCGAGCACGAGAACACCCGCCGCGCGCGGCGTTTCGCACGCCAGCTGCATGGCCGCTTCAGGTTGCCCGTGGTCGAGGTCGATGAACGTTGGTCCACCACCGAGGCGCAGGCGCAGGTCTATGCAGGCACAGCCCCCGCCGGGCGGGCAGGTGGCCTGGACGCGCAGGCGGCAGCCGTGATCCTCGACCAGTACCTGAACTCGGGCGTGGCCGATGCTGCAGCTTGACGCCGAGGCCCTTTACCTCCAGCTGCGCGAGGGCGTGCGCAGCCTCGTTGCGGGCGATGCCGCGCTCGTGGGCATCTGGTCGGGCGGAGCCTGGCTGGCCGAGAGGCTGCAGCAAGACCTGGGCCTGCCGGGGCGCCATGGGGTGATCTCCAGCACGCTGCACCGAGACGACTTCGGCGCGCGCGGGCTGGCTCGCGCCAACGTCACCGACCTGCCCTTCGCCATCGAGGGGCGGCGCATCGTGCTCATCGATGACGTGCTCTACACCGGGCGCACGATCCGCGCCGTGATCAACGAGCTCTACGACTTCGGCCGCCCCGCGAGCGTGGCCCTGGCCGTGCTCGTGGACCGCGGCGGGCGCGAGCTGCCCATCTGCGCCGACTGCGCCGCCGCGCGCATTGCGCTGCCGCCGGCGCAGCGCCTGTCGCTGGCGCGCGGGGACGACGGGCGACTCGCCTTCGTCGTCAGGCAAGCCGGCTGACCCGCAAGGCCTCGTCGATGCTGTCGCGCCGCCACCCGCAACTCAACCGCCACGGCGAACTCGTCCACCTGTTGGGCATCGAGGGGCTGCCGCGCGCGGTGCTGACCCAGATCCTGGACACGGCTAGCACCTTCCTGTCGGTCAACGAGCGCGACGTGAAGAAGGTGCCGCTGCTGCGCGGCAAGAGCGTCTTCAACCTCTTCTTCGAGAACTCCACGCGCACGCGCACCACCTTCGAGATCGCGGCCAAGCGGTTGTCGGCCGACGTGCTCAACCTCGACATCGCGCGCTCCTCCACCGCCAAGGGCGAGAGCCTGCTCGACACCATCGCCAACCTCTCCGCGATGCACGCCGACATGTTCGTCGTGCGCCACGCCGAGAGCGGCGCGCCGTTCCTGATCGCGCAGCACTGCGCACCGCACGTGCATGTCATCAACGCCGGCGACGGGCGCCATGCGCACCCCACGCAGGGGCTGCTCGACATGTACACGATCCGCCACTACAAGGGCGGCTTCTCGAACCTGACGGTGGCCATCGTCGGCGACATCGTGCACTCGCGGGTGGCGCGCTCGGACATCCACGCCCTGACCACGTTGGGCGCGGCCGAGGTCCGTGCCGTGGGGCCCAAGACGCTGGTGCCCGCAGACCTGCGCGAAATGGGCGTGCGCGTGTGCCACGACATGGCCGAAGGCATGCGCGATGCCGATGTGATCATCACGCTGCGGTTGCAAAACGAGCGCATGAGCGGAGCGATGCTGCCCAGCGCCGCCGAGTTCGCCATGAACTACGGGCTCACGCCCGAGAAGCTGGCGCTGGCCAAGCCCGACGCGATCGTCATGCACCCCGGGCCCATCAACCGCGGTGTGGAGATCGATTCGCGCGTGGCCGACGGCACCCAGAGCGTGATCCTGCCGCAGGTCACCTTCGGCATCGCGGTGCGCATGGCCGTGATGTCGATCATCGCGGGCAACGAGGCCTGAGGCCGCAGCCGCGCGTGCCCATGAGGAACCCAGCCCGATGAGCATCCGAGCGCTGATCCGCCATGGCCGTGTCGTCGACCCGGCCAGCGGCCGTGACGAGACTGCCGATGTCGCGCTCGCCGAGGGGCGCATCGTGGCCATCGGCCGCGTGCCCGAGGGCTTCGCGCCCGAGCGCGTCATCGAGGCGGCTGGCTGCATCGTCGCGCCCGGCCTCGTGGATCTCGCCGCGCGGCTGCGCGAGCCGGGCCACGAGCACGAGGGGCTGCTCGAGAGCGAGTTGCAGGCGGCCGCCGCCGGGGGCGTGACGAGCCTCGTGTGCCCGCCCGACACCGACCCGGCGCTCGACGAGCCCGGGCTCGTGGAGATGCTGAAGTTTCGCGCGCGCCAGCTCAGCCGCTGCCGCCTCTTCCCGCTGGGTGCGCTCACGCGCGGCCTCAAGGGCGAGGCGCTCACCGAGATGAGCGAGCTCACGCGAGCGGGCTGTGTCGGCTTCTCGCAGGCCGAAGATGGCGTGGCCGACACGCAGGTGCTGCTGCGCGCGCTGCAGTACGCCGCCACCTTCGGCTACACCGTGTGGCTGCGCCCGCAGGACCGCTGGCTGGGCAAGGGCGTGGCTGCCAGCGGCCCGGTGGCCACGCGGCTCGGGCTCTCAGGCGTGCCGGTGGCGGCCGAGACGGTGGCGCTCTACACGATCTTCGAACTCGTGCGCGCCACTGGCGCGCGGGTGCACCTGTGCCGGTTGTCCAGCGCCGCAGGCGTGGCGCTCGTGCGCACGGCCAAGGCCGAGGGCCTGCCGGTCACGGCCGACGTCAGCATCAACTCCCTGCACCTGATCGATGCCGACATCGGCTTCTTCAATCCCGCCATGCGCCTGACCCCGCCGCTGCGCCAGGCGCGCGATCGCGACGCGCTCTCGGCGGGCCTGGCCGACGGCACGATCGATGCCCTGGTGAGCGACCACATGCCGGTGGGCCGCGACGAGAAGATGCTGCCCTTTGCCGAGGCCGTGCCCGGGGCGACGGGGCTCGAACTGCTGCTGGGCCTGGCGCTCAAGTGGGGCGAATCGAACGGAGTGGCGCTCGCGCAGGCGCTGGCCACCGTCACCTGCCACCCGGTGCGCGTGCTCGGCGGGGCCATCGGCTCACTCGCCGACAGCGCGGGCCGGCTCGTCGAGGGCGGCGTGGCCGACCTGTGCGTGTTCGATCCGCAGGGCTCCTGGGCCGTGACGCCCGAGGCGTTGCGCAGCCAGGGCAAGCACACCCCCTTTGCCTTCGAGCACGGAGGCATGCACCTGCGCGCGCGCGTGCGCTCCACCGTGGTGGCAGGCACGGTCGCGTGGGAAGCGAACGCGAACTGAGCGTGCCGCCCGAGCGCACGGTGGGCCCGGGCGCGGATCCCTGGCGCACGCTGCGCGGGGTGTGGCACCTGGCGCGTGCCGTGCTGCACGGCGCGCACGGCCTGCTCATCGTGCTGCTGCGCTTTCCGTGGCTGGATCGGGCTGGCCGCCATGCGCGCATTGCCTGGTGGAGCGAGAAGATGCTGCGCGCACTGGGCGCGCGCCTGGTGGTGCTCGGCAGCTTCCGGCCCGGGGCCAAGCTGATCGTGGCCAACCACGTGTCGTGGCTCGACATCATGGCCGTCCACGCCGTGTGCCCGCAGGCGCGCTTCGTCTCCAAGGCCGAGGTGCACCACTGGCCGCTCGTCGGGCGCCTCGTGGGGGCGGCGGACACGCTCTCCATCGAGCGCGAGCGCCGGCGCGACTCGCTGCGCGTGATGCACCACATGGCCGAGGCCATGGCCGCCGGCGACACGGTGGCCGTCTTTCCCGAAGGCACCACCGGGGACGGCCGCACGCTGCTGCCCTTTCACGCCAACTTGCTGCAGGCGGCCATCGCCACCGCCACGCCCGTGCAGCCGGTGGCGCTGCGCTTTTCCGACCCGCACCACGCCTTCAGCCCGGCGGCGCTGTTCCTGGGCGAGACGACGCTGGCGCAGAGCCTGTGGCGCCTGGCCTGCGCGCGCGGCCTGGTCGTGACGGTGAGCGTGCTGCCCGCGCAGATGAGCGCGCATGCCGACCGGCGTGCCCTCGCACAGCACCTGCGCGAGGAGATTGGCCTGGTGCTTGCGCAGGCGGCCGAACCATGACCGCCCCGACCCTTCCCATCCGCCGCGTGGGCATCGACACCTGGCGCGAGAACGTCGCTTTCCTGCACCGCGACTGCCCCGTGGTGCGGGCCGCTGGCTTCCAGGCGCTTTCCAAGGTGCTGGTGCGCGCCAATGGGCGCAACGTCGTGGCGGTGCTCAACGTGGTGGACGACGCGGCGATCGTCGAGCCGCGCGAACTCGGTCTGGGCGAGGAGGCCTTCGCCAGGCTGGGCCTGCAGCCCGGGGAGAGCGCCTCCATCGAGCATGCCGAGCCCCCGGCCTCCATCGGCGCGCTGCACCGGCGCATCGCGGGCGAGCCGCTTGGGCGCGAGGACCTGCATGCCATCGTGCGTGACATCGCGGCGGCTCGCTACTCCAAGATCGAGCTGGCCGCTTTCGTCGTGGCCACCAACCAGTACGAGCTCGACCGCGAGGAGGTCTGGCACCTCACGGAGGCCATGATCGCCGCCGGCCAGCGCATCGACTGGCGCGGCGACGTGGGCGCCGGGCCGGTGGTGGACAAGCATTGCATCGGCGGCATCCCGGGCAACCGCACCTCGATGATCGTCGTGCCCATCGTCACCGCGCACGGCATGCTGTGCCCGAAGACTTCCTCGCGCGCCATCACCTCTCCGGCCGGCACGGCCGACACGATGGCGGTGCTCGCCGAGGTGGAGCTGCCCCTGGAGCGGCTCAAGCAGATCGTGCGTGACACGCACGGCTGCCTGGCCTGGGGCGGCACGGCCGACCTGTCGCCCGCCGACGACATCCTGATCTCGGTGGAGCGCCCGCTCGGCATCGACTCCCCGGGCCAGATGGTGGCCTCGATCCTGTCGAAGAAGGTGGCCGCCGGCTCGACGCACCTGGTGCTGGACATCCCGGTGGGGCCCACGGCCAAGGTGCGCACGCTGCCGGCCGCGCAGCGCCTCAAGCGCCTCTTCGAGTTCGTGGCCGCCCGGCTCGGGCTGCAGCTCGATGCCGTGATCACCGACGGGCGCCAGCCCATCGGCCGCGGCATCGGCCCGGTGCTCGAGGCGCGCGACGTCATGCAGGTGCTGCAAAACGACCCGCAGGCCCCTCAGGACCTGCGCCAGAAGGCTCTGCGCCTGGCCGGGCGCATGCTCGAGTTCGACCCCGACGTGCGCGGCGGCGATGGCTACCGCATCGCGCGCGACATCCTCGACAGCGGCCGCGCCCTGGCACAGATGAACGCGATCATCGACGCCCAGGGCCGCTGCCGTGACCCAATGTCGCCCGGCCCGCTCGTGCACGAGGTGCACGCCCAGGCCGAGGGTTTCGTCACCGGCATCGACAACCTGCGGCTGGCACGCATCGCGCGCCTGTCAGGGGCGCCGCAAGTGGGCGGAGCGGGGGTGGATCTCTACGTTCAGCTCGGGCAGCCCGTGCAAGCCTGCCAGGCCCTGTACCGGCTGCACGCCCGCTTCGAGGCGGACCTGGAATTCGCACGCCGCATGGCCGAGGCCGACAGCGGCTACCGCATCGGCCGCGCCGAGGACATTCCGCGCGACTACTACTCCGGCCGCACCGGCCTGCCCTGAAGGCGAGCCCGATGCCAGGCGCGCCGCGCGGTGCACGCAGCCGCCCGGCTCACGGGCCCAGGTAGCGCCGGCCCAGCGGCCGCAACTGGGCGTCGAGCTCGTAGACGAGCGGCACGCCGTTGGGGATGTTCAGGCCGACGATGTCGGCGTCGGACATGCCGTCCAGGTACTTCACGAGCGCGCGCAGGCTGTTGCCGTGGGCGGACACGAGCACGCGCTGGCCGCTGCGGATGGCCGGCGCCAGGCGCTCTTCCCAGCAGGGCAGCACGCGTGCCACCGTGTCCTTGAGGCACTCGGTGAGCGGCACCTGGCCAGGCTGCAAGCCCGCATAGCGCGAGTCCGTGCGCTCGCTGCGCGGGTCACCGGGCTCGAGCGCGGGCGGCGGCGTGTCGTAGCTGCGCCGCCACAGCAGCACCTGTTCGTCGCCGTACTGGCGCGCCATCTCGGCCTTGTTCAGCCCCTGCAGCGCGCCGTAGTGGCGCTCGTTCAGGCGCCAGTCGTGGTGCACCGGCAGCCAGGTGCGCTCCAGCGTGTCCAGGCAGTGCCACAGCGTCCAGATCGCGCGCTTGAGCACCGATGTGTAGGCCACATCGAACTCCAAGCCCGCCTCGCGCAGCAGCTCGCCCGCGCGTCGCGCCTGTGCCACTCCCGTGTCGGTGAGCGGCACGTCGGTCCAGCCCGTGAAGCGGTTTTCCAGGTTCCACTGCGATTCGCCGTGGCGGATCAGAACGAGCGTGTGCATGGCGAAGTAGGAGCGACGGAGGGGCGAAGATGGGCAGGTGTGGCGTGCGGCCAAACCCGAAATTCTATAATTCACGGTTTACCTGGCCTGCCAAGGCGTACCTGTGCTGAACTTCCTGATCGAGAACTGGGTCCTGTTGCTCGTGGCTTTCGTGTCCGGAGCCATGCTCGTGTGGCCGCTGGTCAGGGGGGGCGGGCGCGCGGGCGCGGTCGGCCCCTCGGAGGCCGTGCGGCTCATGAACCGCGAGAAGGCGGTGGTGGTCGACATCCGCGAGCCGGCCGAGTACGCCGCCGGGCACATCGTGGGCTCGCGCAACGTCCCGCTCGCGCAGCTCGAGAGCGCCAAGGAGCTGCCCACCAACAAGGCACTCCCGGTGGTCGTGGTCTGCGCCACGGGTGCGCGCGCCGGGCGCGCGGTGTCCACGCTGCGGCGCCTGGGCCACGCGGGCGCGGTGGGTCTGGCCGGCGGGCTCGCGGCCTGGCGCGAAGCCGGCCTGCCGACCGAGAAGTCCTGACCCCGTCCCGAACCCTGCGCCTGGAGCCGCCCATGCAGCCCGTGACCATGTACACCACCGAGATCTGCCCGTACTGCCAGCGCGCCAAGGCGCTGCTGCGCCAGCGCGGCGTGCAGGCGATCGAGGAGATCCGCATCGACCTCGATCCCATCCAGCGCGAGCAGATGATGACCCGCACGGGGCGGCGCACCGTGCCGCAGATCTACATCGGCTCCACCCATGTGGGCGGCTGCGACGACCTCATCGCGCTCGACCAGCGCGGCGGATTGACCCCGCTGCTGGGCGGCTGATCGCGGGCAGGGCCGGGCGCATAATCCGCCGCCGTTTCCGCCCTCTGCTTTCCTTCCTCGTCCCGCAGGGCCTGGCCCTGCTGCCCTCTACCTCTCCGCAGGGCACCACCCTGTCTCACCATGTCAGACGCCGACAACAGCCCCGTCTTCCAGATCCAGCGCATCTACCTCAAGGACCTGTCCCTGGAGCAGCCCAACTCGCCCCAGATCCTGCTCGAGCAGGCGCAGCCCCAGGTGGACATCAACCTCGGGATGTCGGCCGAGCCGGTGGCAGAGGGCCTGTTCGAGGTGTGCGTCAGCGCCACCGTCACGACCAAGGTGGCGGAGCGCACCTTGTTTCTCGTGGAGGCCAAGCAGGCCGGCATCTTCGAGATCCGCAATCTCCCGGATGACCAGCTGCAGGGCGTGATCGGCATCGTCTGCCCGCAGATGGTGTACCCGTACCTGCGTGCAATCGTCTCCGACGTGTGCACGCGCGCCGGCTTCCCGCCGATCCTGCTGACCGAAGTGAACTTCCAGGCCATGTTCGAGGCCCAGCAGCAGTCGGCCCAGGCCGACGGCGGCACGCGCATCATCACCAGCGCCAACTGACGCGACGCGCACCCGCGCGGCGGCCCCTGCTCCCATGAAGATCGCCGTGCTTGGCGCGGGCGCCTGGGGCACGGCCCTGGCCTGCGCCGCAGCAGGGCGACACGAGGTGCTGCTGTGGGCGCGCGACGCCGCCCAGGCCCGCTCCATGCGCGAGTCGCGCGCCAATGCGCGCTACTTGCCCGGGGTGGCGCTGCCGACTGCCCTTCAGATCACGGCAGACGAGGCGGCAGCGCACGCGCACGGCCACGCCGGCCTTTTAGTGGTGGCCACGCCCATGGGCGCCTTGCGCGAACGCTTGCGCGCGCTGCCGGCCGCGGCACCGGTGCTGTGGCTGTGCAAGGGTTTCGAGGAGGGCACGGGCCGGATGGGCCACGAGATCGCGGCCGAGGTGCGCCCGGGCGCCCCCTGCGGCGTGCTGTCGGGACCGAGCTTCGCGCTGGAGGTCGCCCGCGCCCAGCCCACGGCCCTCGTGGCGGCCAGCGCCGATGACGCGCTGCGTGCGCTGGCGGTGCAGGCCTTTCACGGCGAGGCCTTGCGTGTCTACACGAGCGCTGACCCGACCGGCGTGGAGGTCGGTGGCGCGGTGAAGAACGTGCTGGCGATCGCCGCGGGCGTGCTCGACGGCCTGGCCGAGCGCGGGGCGCAGGCCGGCGACCTGGCAGGCATCCCGGGGCTCAACGCGCGTGCGGCGCTCATCACGCGGGGCCTGGCGGAGATGACGCGCCTGGGGGTGGCACTGGGCGCCCGGCCCGAGACCTTCATGGGCCTGTCGGGCCTGGGTGACCTCGTGCTCACCGCCACCGGCGCGCTGTCGCGCAACCGCCGCGTGGGGTGGCTGCTGGCCGAAGGGCACACGCTGGCGCAGGCGCTGCAGGCGCTGGGCCATGTCGCGGAGGGGGTCCACAGCGCCCCGACCGTCTGGGCCCGCGCACGCGCGCTCGGCGTGGAGATGCCGATCACGCAGGCCGTCGTGGCGCTGCTCGAGGGCCGTCTCACGCCTGCGCAGGCGGTGGCGCGGCTGATGGCGCGCGAGGCACGGGCCGAGTCGCCGTTGCCGGGCGAGGGTGGTCCTCAGGACCCGCCCGCGTAGCCGTTCTGGCGCCAGGCCTCGAACACGGCCACCGCCACCGAGTTGCTCAGGTTCAGGCTGCGCTGGCCGGCGCGCATCGGCAGCCGCACGCGCTGCGCCGGCGCGAAACTCTCGCGCAGGGCTGCGCTCAGCCCGGCCGTCTCGCTGCCAAAGACCAGCACGTCGCCAGGCTGCCAGGGCACCTCGGCGAAGGCACGCGTGCCGTGCGTGGTGAAGGCGAAGGTGCGGTCTGCCTGCGGCTGCAGCGCCTGCTGCAGGGCCTGCCAGCTGGCGTGGCGGCGCACGCTCGCGTACTCGTGGTAATCGAGCCCCGCGCGGCGCAGCAGGCGATCCTCCATCGAGAAGCCCAGCGGCTCCACCAGGTGCAGCGTGCACCCGGTGTTGGCAGCCAGCCGGATCACGTTTCCGGTGTTGGGGGGGATTTCGGGATGGACGAGGACGATGTGGAACATGGTTCGGGGGTGCGGGCAAGTGTCCACAGCTCGACGCTGCCCGCGCCGGCTCGAAGCAGCACGGAACAGGCCTCGCGCGCGGTGGCGCCGGTGGTGAGCACGTCGTCCACCAGGGCCACGTGCCGGCCGGCCAGGGCGGTGCGGCGGGTGGGGTCGACCATGAAGGCGCCTTCGAGGCTGCGCGCCCGCGCCTGGCGTGTCTGGCCGGGCAGCGGTTCGGTGTGCAGCGGGCGCTGCAGCCAGGTGGAGTCGGCCTGGCGGCCCAGCGCCTGGGACACGCGCCGCGCGAGCTCCCAGGCCTGGTTGTAGCCGCGTGCGGCCAGGCGCGCAGGCGCCAGCGGCACCGGCAGCACGAGGTCGGCCCCGGGCCAGCCCGGCGTGCGGGACTCAGCCGCCACCACGGCTTGCTCGAGCAGGCGCGACAGCGTCCCGGCGAGCTCCGGCCGGTTGCGGAACTTGAGCGCCGCCACCAGCGTGTCCCAGGGGAATCCGTAGTCGACCGCGCTTACCGCACGGCGCCAGGGCGGGGGCGAGGCGACGCAGGCCGCACACACCGGTGCCTGCGGAGCCGGCTCCGGCTCCCGCCCGGGCATCCCGATGGCGCAGCGCAGGCAGCGGCACAAGGGGGGCGCAAATCGTGCCAGGCAGGGGTCGCACACGCCCGCACCGGTCCACCGTCGGCAGACCTCGCAGGGGCTGGGCAGGGCGGGCGCGAGCCGGCGCATGGGGTCAATATACTGGCCCGAGACCGATCTCTCGTGCGCAATGCCGTGCAGCCCTGCAGTGGCCGATCCCACCTCATCCGACCCTTCCCACGCTCCCGATCCTGCGCGCCGGGCCGCACCCGCTGCGCCGGCGGGCACGGCGCGCCCGGTGGATGCACACGCGCTGGCCCGGGTGCGTGCCCGCCTGGCGCGGGCCACGCAGCCGCCCTGGCTGCACGCTGAGGCCGCGCGCCGCATGGCCGAGCGCCTGGCCTGGATCCGGCGTACGCCGGCCGTTGTCCTTGAGTGGGGTCCGCGACTGGGCGGCGGCAGTGCCGAGCTGCGCGCCGCCTACCCCGCGGCCCGTTGCGTGTCGGTGGAGTGGGAGGAGGTGATGGCCCGGCCCGGCGCCCCGGCCGCGTCGCGTGGCGGCTGGCGAGACTGGCGCGGCTGGTTCGGTGCGCGG
>CAILKA010000524.1 GCA_903834645.1 uncultured beta proteobacterium | reverse complement strand
GCGTCCACCAGCGCCTCCTGGGGCGTGTCGGCGATCACATCGGCCATCTGGTTGGCCAGCGAGGCTACCAGCCGCACCCGGTCCTCGCCCGGGCGCGGGCCCTGGTAGTCCTCGGGGGCCATGGGCTGCATCGCGCGCAGCATCGTGCTGGGCCACCCCCACAGGCGCGCCACCTCGACACCGATCTCGGGATAGGACAGGCCCAGGAGCTGCCCGGCGTGGCGCGCTTCCAGGGCCGCACGCCGTGCCTGGCGCGTTGCGCCGTCCTCGTCGCTGGGGCCGGTGAGATCGAGCTCCCGGCCTGCGGCCGCCTCCACCTGCTGCGCCTCCTGCGGGAAGTGCATCCACACGAGCAGGCGCCCCAGGTTCTGGAACAGGCCCGCCAGGTACACCGTCTCGCCCTCCTTGATCGAGGGGTGCAGCTCATGCGCAGCCAGCGCCGCCAGCAACGCGCGGGCGAATTCCGCCTGCACACGCGTGCCGTGCATCGACTGGGGCAGCCGCTCGAAGAGCTTCATCGATGCGGCCAGCCGCCCGATCGCATCCACGCCCATCACCGCCACGGCCCGCGAGACGGAGTCGACCTCCGCGCCCCCGGCGCTGCGGTAGAACGCGGCGTTGACCAGGCGCAGCAGCTTGCTCGACAGCGACAGGTCCTGCAGGATCTCGTCGGACAGCGCCCGCAGGTGGGCGCGCTCGTTGCGGGCCACCTTCTGGATGGCGCGCACCGACTCGCGCAAGGACGGGAACTCCGGGCTGGCCGACAGCCGCCCGAGCAAGGCGCGCAGCCGCACCTCGCGTTCCTGGGCCTCCTCGGAGCCGGGTGCCGAGTCCGCTTGGCCGGAGGGTGTATCGGCTTGGGCGGCCTGGGCGGCCTGGGCATCCGCGCCCGTGCCGACCGCTTCAGCGCCGGGCTGCGCGGTCTCGGCCTGCGGGCCGCCCGGGGAAGGTGGCGCAGTGGCGGGTGACGCGGCAGGTGACGCGGCAGGTGAGGCAGCAGATGGCGTGGATGCTGGTAGGTCGCTCATGGGCACGCGCGCGCCCCCGGCCAACCCGGCGGCGTGCACCGGGTTTTCGGCTGCAGCCGGCTCGAACCTGAGCCTGCCGGCGCGTCTTCAGCCTCCGGGCGCGTACGAATTCACGCCAGGCACCTGCGCATTCAGGGCTCGATGCGGCACAGGCAGTGGGCGAAGGCCGCACGCGGACCGCCCTGCTGGACCGCCTCCATGAGCCACCCGAGGTCGCTCGCGAAATGAGGCGACACGGCGCCAGCGGCCGCGAGCGCCCGGGATGGGTCCCCACCCAACGGGCCCAGCCCTGCTCCGAACGCGGGCCCGAAGGCCTGCACCACGCGCGCCTCCAGCAGCGAGGCCAGCTGCTGCAGCCGCCCGGGCTCGCGCTCGATCCAGCGCAGCGGCGCCTGCTCGTCGAGCTTGGCCAGCGCCGCGGCCTGCTGCACCGCCTCGCGCAGCGAGCCGGTGCGGTCGACGAGCCCGCGCTCGAGCGCCTGCTGGCCCGTCCACACGCGACCCTGCGCGACCTCGTCGATCTTGGCTGGCGTGCTCTTGCGCGCCGTGGCCACGCGCGCGAGGAAGTCGGTGTAGATGTGGCCGATGGCGGTCTCGACGAGCTGGGCAAACCGAGTGTCCAGCGGCCGCCGTGGGTCATAGGCGGTGGCCAGCCACGTCGTGGCATGCCCGCCCGTGCGCACCGAGAGCTTGTCCATCAGCGCAGGCGCCGTGGGCAGCATGCCGAACACGCCGATGGAGCCCGTGATCGTGGCCGCGTCGGCGATGACCTGGTCGGCGGCCATCGAGATCCAGTAGCCACCCGAGGCGGCGAGGTCGCCCATGGAGACCACCACCGGCTTGCCCGCTGCGCGCGTGAGCTCGAGCTCGCGACGCACGAGCTCCGAGCCGAAGGCGCTGCCGCCAGGCGAGTCCACCCGCAGCACCAGTGCCTTGACGCGTTCGTCGTCGCGTGCCTTTCGGATGAGATCGGCCGTGGAGCGCCCGCCGATGCGTCCGGGCGGGGCGTAGCCGTCGCTGATCTCGCCCTCGGCCACGACGATGCCCACCGCATCGCCTGTCGAGGGGGGCTTGACGTGCGCCAGGTAGTCGGCCAGGCGCACCTGGCGGAAGGTCTTGCCGCCCTCGTCGGGCGCGCCACGCTCGATGAGCAACGTGCGCAGCTCGTCGCGCGTCTTGAGTCCGTCGACCAGGCGCAGCTGCAGCGCCAGGGCCGCCAGATCGCCGCCTACGGCCTTGAGGTTGCCGGGCAGGCCGTCGATGCCGCGCATGACGCTGCCGGGCTCGAGCTTGCGCGCGCGCTCCACGCCCGTGGTGTAGAGCGCCCACAGCGCGTCGTAGAGGTAGGCCTCGGACTCGAGCGTCTCCTTGGACGGCGCATTGGCGAAGAAGGGCTCGGCGGCATTCTTGTAGCGGCCCACCCGCACGACGTTGGCGCTCACCCCCAGACGGTCGAAGGCGTCGCGGTAGTAGTTGCGCAGCCGCCCGTAGCCCTCCAGACCCACGCCGCCCATCGGGTGCAGGTAGACCTCGCTGGCGTGCGCGGCCAGGTAGTAGGAGCCCTGGCTGTAGGACGAGCCCCAGGCCACCACCTGCTTGCCCGCCGCCTTCACGCGCTCGATCGCGGAGGCCACCTCGCGCAGCGTGGCCAGGCCTGCGCCGGCGAAGTCGTCGGGCATGAGCAGCACGCGCTCGATCGAGGCGTCTCGCGCCGCCCAGTCGAGGGCCCCCACCACGTCGCGCAGCCGCGTCTGGCCCTCCTCCTCGCCCGTGAGCTGCTTGAGCGCCGCATCGCGCGCACCGCCTGGCGTCTGCTCGACGATCGGCCCCTTGAGGTCGAGCACGAGCACGGTGCGCTCCTGCAGCCGCTTCGGGCCGCCGCTCACGGCGGCGGCCACGAGCGCCACGATGACGGCGAGGAAGAGCAGGTTGAAGACGAGTCGGCGCGTGCCGTCCACGAAGCGCCACAGGCCGCCGAGCGCTCGGCGCACCGGGCCGCGGGAGGGAGGGTTCATCGTTGGCTCCTGGAACTTCGGCAGCATTGTGGCGCCAAGGCCGCCGGGGGTGCGCATGCTTGCGACAATCGCCCCTGACATGCAGGCCATCCTCTCGGTCACGGTTCCCTTCTTCGCGCTCGTGCTGTGCGGCTGGCTGGCTGCGCGCCAGGGCGTGCTGCCGGCCTCCGCCATCCCGGGGCTCAACGCCTTCGTCCTGTACTTCGCGCTGCCGTGCATGCTGTTTCGCTTCGGCGCGAACACGCCGCTGCTGGAGCTGCTCAATCCGGCGGTGCTGGCCGTCTACGTGTTGGCCGCGCTCGTGATCGTGTTCTTCACGGTGGCCGTCACGCTCAGCGAGCGGGTGCACCTCAAGGACGCGGCCTTCGGCGCGCTCGTGGCCGCCTTCCCGAACTCGGGCTTCATGGGCGTGCCGCTGCTCGTGGCGCTGCTCGGGCCGCAGGCTGCGGGCGTGATCATCTGCACCGTGCTGGCCGACATGTTCGTCACGAGTTCGCTGTGCATCGCCCTGGCACAGGCGCACGACGCCTCCGGGCAGGGCGTGCGCGCAGCGGCGCTCAAGGCGCTGCGCGGGGCGCTGAGCAATCCGCTGCCCTGGGCGATCACGCTGGGCGCGGTGGCCTCGGTGTCGGGCTTTCGGCTGTCGGGTCCGCCGGAGATGATCGTGCGCATGCTGGCCGAGTCGGCCACGCCGGTGGCGCTCTTCACGATCGGGGCGGTGCTGTGGCGTGCCGGGCAGAGCGCCCACACGCGCACGCCCGTGTCGCTGTACCTGCCGGTGGCGGCCATCAAGCTCTTCGTGCACCCGCTGCTCGTGCTCGCGCTGGCGGGCTCGGCGCGCGCGATGGGCGCGCCGCTGACGGGCTTTCAGGTGCTCCTGCTCACCCTGACGGCAGCGCTGCCCAGTGCGAGCAACGTGTCGATGCTGGCCGAGCGCTTCGGGGCGGACAACGGCCGCGTGGCGCGCATCATCCTGGCCAGCACCTGCGGGGCCTTCGTGAGCTTCACGCTGGCGGCGTGGCTCCTGGGCGTGACGCCGCCGGGCTGAGCGCGCCGCCCCCTCAGATCGCCTGCGGATCCACGTCCACCGCCCAGCGCAGCACGCCGCGGTGCGCGCCTCGCAGCGCATGGATCTGCGGCAACCACGCCGCAAGCCAGCGCTGCAGCACGGTGCGCGAGGCCGACTCCACGAGCATCTGCACGCGCTCCACATCGGCCACGCGCGCCACCGGCGGCGGCACAGGCGCGTACACGGCCACCTGATCGGCCTCGGGCAGCAGCCGAGCCGCCTCGGCCGCCGCCTGCAGGAAGGCAGTGGCCACCTCCACGCTGCGGGCCTCGGCGCGCACGAGCGCCAGGAACGAATAAGGCGGCAGCCCGGAGGCCTCGCGCTCGTGCAGCTGGCGCTGCGCGAACGCTTCGTAGTCGTAGCTGCGCAGCGCCTGGAAGACGGGGTGCGAAGGGTGCCAGGTCTGCACCCACATCTGGCTGGCGGCAGCCGCGCTCGCGTCGCGCCCGGCGCGCCCGGCAGCCTGCATCAGCAGCGCAAATAGCCTCTCGGGGGCGCGGAAGTCGCTCGAGAAGAGCGCGCCGTCCGGGTTCACGGCCGCCACCAGCGTGATGCGGCGGAAGTCGTGCCCCTTGGTGACCATCTGCGTGCCCACGAGCACATCCACCTCACCCGCGTGCACGGCCGCCAGCTGCGCCTGCAGCGCGCCCGCGGCGCGCGTGGTGTCGGCATCGATGCGCCCGATGCGCGCACCAGGCAGCAGCACCTGCAGCTGCTCTTCGAGCTTCTCCGTGCCGCGCCCGACTGGCGCGAGGTCGAGGTTGCCGCAATCCGGGCAGGCGCGCGGCACGCGCTCGGCCAGGCCGCAGTGGTGGCAGCGCAGCGTGCGGTCGGTCTTGTGGAAGACGCGCCAGGCGCTGCAGTGCGGACACTGGCTCTTCCAGGCACACGCGCCGCAGTTCAGGACCGGCGCGTACCCGCGCCGGTTGAGCAGCAGCAGGCTCTGCTCGCCGCGCGCGATGCGCGACTCGATGGCCTGCAGCAGCGGCGGCGCAAGCGCGGGCGCCGATGTGCCGGGGGCCGGGCGCGGCAGCCTGCCCATGTCGAGCAGCTCCAGGCGCGGCATCGCACCACCGCCGATGCGCGTGGGCATCGCCAGGCGCTGCCAGCGCCCCTGCTGGCAGCGCCACCACGACTCCAGAGACGGCGTGGCCGAGCCGAGCACCACCGGCACCCCCTCGAGCTGCGCGCGCACGACGGCCAGGTCGCGCGCCGAGTAGCGCGCCCCCTCCTGCTGCTTGAAGGACGGATCGTGCTCCTCGTCCACGATCACGAGCCCGGGCCGGGGCAGCGGCGTGAAGACAGCCAGCCGCGTGCCCAGCACGATGTCGGCCTGCCCGAGGTGGGCCAGCAGCCAGGCGCGCAGCCGCTGCGCCGGGGTGAGCGCGCTGTGCTGGCTCACGAGCAGCCTGTGCGGAAAGCGCGCGCGCAGCCGCTGCTCGAGCTGCGGCGTGAGGTTGATCTCCGGCACGAGCATCAGCACCTGGCGCCCTGCGGCCAGCGCCTGCTCGGCCGCGCGCAGGTAGATCTCGGTCTTGCCGCTGCCGGTGGCACCGTGCAGCAGCACCGGGCGCAGCGGGTCGGTCTGCCAGGCCGCCAGCACGGCCAGCTGTTCGGCCGTGGGCGCAGGCACCTCGGCTGCGGCGGTGCCCGACGGCGGCGGCGAACCCGCAGCCGAGGCTTGGCGCCCGGGCGCCGGCGCGGCTCGATCCAGCCGGGCCACGCGCCGCGCAAGCTGCGTGGCGTCGAGCCGGCGCAGTTCGGGCGGCAGGATCGACAGCGCAAGCTCCCCGAGCCCGCGCTGGTAGTACCCGGCCGTGAACGCCACGAGCCGCCGCCACGCCTGGGGCAGCGCGGGAACGGCCTGCATCACCTCCCCGAGCGGCCTGAGCACGCGCTCGGCTGCCGCGCCGTCAGCAGGCGCGCGCCCCGGTGCGTGACCTGCCAGGTGTGAGAGCGAGGAGGCTTGCGCGTCGGACCAGACGATGCCGGTGACGGTACGCGCGCCCAGCGGCACCCGAACCAGCGTGCCCGGCGGCGGCGCCTGCGCGCAGGCGTAGTCGAGCACGCCGGCCAGGCCCGCATGCTGCGGCGTGTCCACCGCTACGCCCGCGACGGCCTGCGCGCTCATCGCCTCAACCAACCTGCGCGACCCGCGGCAAGCTGCGCAAGACTTGAGAAGTGCCAGCCAAGTGGTTGATCCTTCGAAGCTTTTTCGTTGTCCACGTTTTCTGTGGATAACTTTGTGGGCAAACCGGGCCGACGCCCCGGAAGGCCTTGATTTCAGGGGCTGCGCGGTTCAATGCCCGATTTCGCAGCATCCGAGCGAACCCTTATGAATCAAGGACTTAGCCGGCAGCCACGGATGCCCCCGGGAAGACGACGGAGGCCGGACGTTGCGCACGCACAAACGCAAGTTTTGGGGATAAGTCAACCCCTGAGCGCTCACTCACGCGCCCAGGCCCCACTCACCGAGGCTCGCGCAGCAGGCGTCCATGCCGGTGCACGGCCTCCACCAGCGCGTGCACGTGCTCGGGCGGCGTGAAGCGGCTGATGCCGTGCCCGAGGTTGAAGACGTGGCCGCCCCAGGAGCCGTCGGCCCGCTCGGGGCGGCCGAAGCTGTCGAGCACCGCGCAGGCCTCGCGCGCCACCGCCTCGGGCGGGGCGAAGAGCACGTTGGGGTCCAGGTTGCCCTGCAGCGCCACCCGATCGGCCAGCTGCGCGCGAGCCTGGCCGAGGTTGACCGTCCAGTCCACGCCCACCACGTCGGCACCGCAGCCGGCAATCTCCTGCAGCCAGGGCCCGCCGCCCTTGGTGAAGACGATGCAGGGAATGCGGGCGCCGTCCTTCTCGCGCTGCAGCGCCGCCACCACCTGCGCGGTGTAGCGCAGGCTGAAGCGCTGGAAGGCGCCGTCGGCGAGCACGCCACCCCAGGAGTCGAAGATCATCACGGCCTGTGCGCCGGCGTCGATCTGCGCGTTCAGGTAGGCCGCCACCGCCTGTGCGTTGATGTCGAGCACCCGCTCCATGAGATCGGGCCGCGCGTAGAGCATCGTCTTGACGAGCCGGTAGTCGTCCGAGCCGCCGCCCTCGACCATGTAGCACGCCAGCGTCCAGGGGCTGCCGGAAAAGCCGATCAGCGGCACGCGCCCGTCCAGCGCGCGTCGGATCGACGTGACGGCATCGAACACGTAGCGCAGGCGCTCCATGTCGGGCACCTGCAGCGCCGCCACAGCCGCCTCGTCACGCACCACGCGCTCGAAGCGCGGGCCCTCGCCTTCGGAGAAGGACAGGCCCAGGCCCATCGCGTCGGGCACGGTGAGGATGTCGGAAAACAGGATCGCGGCGTCGAGGGCGTAGCGGTCCAGCGGCTGCAGCGTGACGTCGGTGGCGTACTGCGCGTTCGTGGCCAGCCCCATGAAGCTGCCCGCCTGCGCGCGCGTGGCCCGGTACTCGGGCAGGTAGCGGCCGGCTTGTCGCATCAGCCACACCGGCGTCGTCTCGGTGGGCTGGCGCAGGCAGGCGCGCAGGAAGGTGTCGTTGCGAAGGGGGGCGAAGGCGGAGCTCATCGCGCCATTATCGAGGCCCCTGGGTGCGCATGGCCAGCGCGGCGTCGGCCTCGTGCTGGGTGCGGAACACCTCGCCCGTGAGCCAGCTGCCCGGATCGGCGGTCGCCAGCCGGTCGGCCACCGGCCCCTTGAGCTCCGACAGGTGCAGCGCGACGCCCCGCTGCGCCAGCTCCGCGGCGAGCTGGCGCAGCGCCTCCAGCCCCGTGAGGTCGATGCCGTTGACCCCGGGCATCATCAGCACCACGTGGCGCAGGGCCGGTCGCGCGAGCACCTGCTCGAGCAGCGTCTCCACGAGCCAGCGCGAGTTCGTGAAGACGAGGCTTTCGTCGATGCGCAACGCCAGCACGTGCGGGTGCGTCTGCACGGCAAAACGCTTGATGTTACGAAACACCTCCGTGCCCGGCAGCCGCCCGACCTCGGCCCAGTGCGGACGCGCGGTGTTGCGCAGCAGCAGCGCCACCGCGGCGACGACACCGGCCAGCAGCGCGGGCTCGACGCCGGCAAAGACGGTGAGCCCCGCCACCGCCAGCATCAAGGCGAACTCGGCGCGCGCGTAGCGCCAGGCGAGCCGAAACGGCTCGAGGTCGAGCAGGCCCAGCACCGCCACGATGATGGTGGCCGCCAGCACCGCCTTGGGCAACCACCCGAGCAGGTTCCCCGCCAGCATCAGCACGAGCGCCAGGCCCAGCGCCGTCCACACCCCGGCCATGCGGGTGCGCGCACCGGCGTCGAAGGCCACGATGCTGCGCGCGAATCCTCCCGTCACCGGCATGCCGCCCGACACCGACGACGCGGCGTTGGCCGCAGCCAGCCCGAAGAGCTCGCGCCGCGGGCGCACCCGCTCGCCGCGGCGCGCACCCAGCGCCTCGGCCACCGCCAGGCTCTCGACGTAGGCCACGAGCCCGATCAGCACGGCGGGCCCGAGCAGGTCGAGCCACACGCCAGCGGGCGCCTGCCAGGGTGCGGCCACGCGCAGCCCTGCGGCCAGGTCGATGCGCCCGGCCAGCGCCACGCCTTCGCGCCAGGCGGCCGGGCCCAGGGCCATCCACGCGATGGCGGCAGCCACGACGAACATCGGCGCCACGCGCGCCAGCAGCAGCGCCGCACGCGTGCCCAGGCCGGCCGAACGCCCCAGGCGAGCTCCGTGCCGGCGCACGCCCACGAGCAGGGCGAGCGCGGCCAGGCCCACGGCGGCCGTGCCGGCATGCGGCACGAGCGCGCGCCAGCCCCCTGCCTGCGCCGCCACGATCGCCGCACCGGCCATCTCGGTGGCGGTATGGCCAGACAGCTTGAGCCCCAGCAGCGCGGGCAGCTGGCCCAGCGCGATCACGAGGGCTGCACCCGTGACGAAGCCGTGCAGCACCGGCGCGCCGAGCAACGCCGCCAGCATGTCCAGCCGCAGCCATGCAGCCAGCACGAAGACGATCGCCATCTGCGCGGCCAGCACGCCTGCCACGAGCGTGGGCTCCACGCCGTGCGCGGCGGCCACCGGGGCGATGGCCTGGGACGTCATCATCGCGATCACCGCCACCGGCCCCACAGCCAGGGTGGTGCTCGAGCCGAAGGCGGCATAGGCCAGCACCGGCAGCAGGCTTGCCATGACACCCGCCACGGGGGGCAGCCCCGCCAGCAGCGCGTAGGCCAGGCTCTGCGGCACGAGCAGCACCGTGACCACGGCTGCGGCCACGAGGTCGTCGCCCAGCGGCCCGGCTCGGTAGTGGCGCCAGCGTGCGGCCAGCGCGTCGGGGGCAGCGGGCGGGGCGGGCACGCCTACAGCACGTCCAGCGGAATCTTCAGGTAGCGCGTGCCGTTGGCCTCGGGCGGGGGAAGCTGGCCCGCGCACACGTTGACCTGCACCGCAGGCAGCATCAGCACGGGCATGCCCAGGGTGCGGTCACGCGCGGTGCGCATGGCCACGAACTCGTCCTCGGTCACGCCCTCGCGCACGTGCACGTTGGCCGCACGCTCCTCGGCCACGGTCGTCTCCCAGCGCGCCTCGCGCCCGCCAGGCAGGTAGTCGTGGCACAGGTGCAGCCGCGTGTGCGCGGGCAGCTCCAGCACGCGCCGGATCGAGCGATAGAGCGTGCGCGCATCCCCGCCCGGAAAGTCGCAGCGCGCGGTGCCGTAGTCGGGCATGAAGAGGGTGTCGCCCACGAAGGCATGCTCACCCACGAGGTAGGTCACGCAAGCCGGCGTGTGGCCCGGCGTGTGCAGCACGCGCACCTGCAGCTGCCCGACCTCGAAGACCTGCCCGTCCTCGAAGAGCGCATCGAAGGGAGCGCCGTCGGCGGGGATCCACGGGGCGTTGAAGAGCTGGCGAAAGACCGACTGCACGTCGCGGATGTGCGCGCCGATGCCGATGCGTCCGCCCAGCCGCTCCTTGAGCCAGGGAGCAGCCGAAAAGTGGTCGGCATGCGCGTGCGTCTCCAGGTGCCAGTGCACCTGCAGGCCCTGCGCCTGCACGAACTCCAGCACGCGCTCGGCCGAGGTGGTCGAAGTGCGGCCGGACTTCGGGTCGTAGTCGAGCACGCTGTCCACGATGGCTGCCGAGTGCGTGTGGGGGCACCAGAACACGTGCGTGGCGGTGTAGGTATCGGGGTCGAAAAAGGATTGGATGCGGGGCTCGCTCATGGAAGGCACCGGATGCGGGGACAGATGAAGCCGTATTGGTATAGTATATAAGCAACTACTGATAGTAGGGCATGAATTCAGGTGCTGCGGCCACGCAATCCTCGGCACGACACCCACAGGAGCACATACCGATGACGATCGACTGGAACGCCTTCACCCCGTGGCACGCCCTGGCTGGCGGCTTGCTGATCGGGCTGGGCTCAGCCCTCTTCGTGCTCGGCAACGGCCGGATCGCCGGGATCGCCGGCATCGTGGCCAGCCCGCTGCGCGCGCTGACCGCCGGCAAGAGCCTCGTGCCGGAGCGCACGCGGCTGCTGTTCCTGCTCGGGCTCGTGGTGGCGCCCTGGGCGTGGCAGCTCTACGCACCGCTGCCCGCCGGCCCGGTCGACGTGGGCACGGCCAGCATCGTGGCTGCCGGCCTGCTCGTGGGCATCGGCGTGCGCATGGGCAACGGCTGCACGAGCGGGCACGGCGTGTGCGGCCTGAGCCGGCTGTCGCTGCGCTCGCTGGTCAACGTGCTCGCCTTCATGGGCGCCGGTTTCGTCACCGTCTTCGTGCTGCGGCACGTCATCGGCTGAACGCCGACCACCCTCAGGAGACACGCCAGATGGGCAACCTGATAGCACTCGCAAGCGGCCTGGTCTTCGGACTCGGCCTGATCGCCTCGGGCATGACGCAGCCCGCCAAGGTCAAGGGCTTCCTCGACCTCTTTGGCGCCTGGGACCCGAGCCTGGCCCTGGTGATGGGCGGGGCCATCGCCGTGGGCGTCTACGCCTTCGCGCGCGCCAAGCGGCAGGCACGCGCCTGGACGGGAGAGGCGATGGAGCTGCCCACGAGCCAGGTGATCGACCGGCGGCTCGTCCTGGGCGGCGTGCTCTTTGGCGTGGGCTGGGGCGTGGCCGGGTACTGCCCCGGCCCGGCCATCGTCGCAGCCGGCAGTGGCGCGGGCAGCGCTGCGATCTTTCTCGTGGCGATGCTCGCAGGCATGCTCGCGCACGATCGCTGGCTGGCCCGGCGCTGAGGACCGGCTCCGGCCATGGGCCTGCACGTGGGCGTCCTCACCGGCGGCGGGGACTGCCCGGGGCTCAACGCCGTGATCCGCGCCGCCACGCTGGCGCTGCTGGGGTCCGGTGCGCGCGTCACGGGCATCGAGCGCGGTTTTCACGGGCTGATGCGCAACCGCATGCGCGCGCTCGAGGAGGCCGACGTGGCCGACATCCTCGACCAGGGCGGCACGGTGCTGGGCACCCATAACCGCGCCGACCCCTTCCACGACGTGGAGCACGGCGGCGCCGACCGCTGCGACGAAGTCCTGGCACACGCACGCGGGCGCGGGCTCGATGCGGTGCTGGCCATCGGCGGGGACGGCACGATGGACATCGCCGCACGGCTGCACGCGCGCGGGCTGCCGGTGATCGGCGTGCCCAAGACGATCGACAACGACCTGCCGCACACCGAGCGCACCTTCGGCTTCGACAGCGCAGTGGCGGTGGTGGCCGAGGCGATCGGGCGGCTGCGCACCACCGCGCGCTCGCACGACCGCGTGATGATCGTCGAGACGATGGGGCGCTATGCGGGCTGGATTGCACTGGAGGCGGGGATCGCTGCGGGCGCCGATGCCATCCTGATCCCCGAGCTCCCCTACGAGATGGACATGCTCGCGCGCTGGTGCCGCGCGCGCGAGGCCGCGGCGAGCCAGGCCCCGGCCGGACACGCCGGCGGCACCGTGATCTGCGTGGCCGAGGGCGCTGCACCGCTGGGCGGCACGCTCACCGTAGCCCACACGGTGGCCGACTCGCCCGACCCGCTGCGCCTGGGCGGCGTGGGCGAGCGGCTGCGCGCGCAGCTGCAGCCGCTGCTGGCCAGCGAGGTGCGCACGACGCTGCTGGGCCATGTGCAGCGCGGCGGCACCCCCACCGCCTACGACCGCGTGCTGGCCACGCGCTTTGGCGTGGCGGCGGCAGAGCTCGCCAGCCAGCGCCGCTTCGGGCGCATGGTGGCCCTGCAGGCCGACGCCTGCGTGAGCGTGCCCCTGGAGGAGGTGGCCGGGCGCTCGCGCCGCGTGCCGCCCGACCATGCACTCGTGCAGGCCGCGCGCCAGCTCGGCGTGTGCCTGGGTCGCTGAGGGGGCGCTGAAGAGGCGCTCAGGGGGCGCTCAGGGGGCGCTCAGGGCCGAGGGTCGGGGCGCTCAGGCCGCGAGCAGGCCCGTGAAGAGCGGGTCGTGGCGCGAGCGCGGCCGGTAGGCCCGCACGCGCCGGGCGATCTCGGCAATGTGCTCGGGCGTGGTGCCGCAGCAGCCGCCGGCGATGTTGAGGAAGCCGCTGCGGGCAAAGCCCTCGAGCAGGCCGCCCGTGACGTCCGGGGTCTCGTCGAAGCCCGTGTCGCTCATCGGGTTGGGCAGCCCTGCATTGGGGTAGCAGCTGATGTACGTGTCGGCCGCCACCTTCGACAGCTCCTCGATGTAGGGCCGCATCAGCGCAGCGCCGAGCGCGCAGTTCAACCCCACGGCCAGCGGCCGCGCGTGGCGCACCGAGTGCCAGAAGGCCGGCACCGTCTGGCCCGACAGGATGCGCCCGGAGGCGTCCGTCACGGTGCCGCTGATGATCACGGGCAGCCGCTCGCCGCTCTCCTCCATCATCTCGTCAAGGGCGTACAGCGCCGCCTTCGCGTTGAGCGTATCGAAGATCGTCTCCACCAGGAAGAGGTCGCAGCCGCCCTCGAGCAGCCCCTGGGCCTGCTCGCGGTACGACGCGCGCAGTTCGTCGAAGCTGACGTTGCGCGCGCCGGGGTCGTTCACGTCGGGGCTGATGCTGGCGGTGCGCGGGGTCGGCCCGATCGCCCCGGCCACGAAGCGCGGCTGCTCGGGGGTGGCGTAGCGGTCGCAGGCCTGGCGCGCCAGGCGCGCCGCCGCGACGTTCATCTCGCGCGCCAGGTGCGCCAGGCCGTAGTCTTCCTGGGCAATCGAGTTGGCACCGAAGGTGTTGGTCTCGACCAGGTCGGCGCCCGCGGCCAGGTACTGCTCGTGGATCTCGAGGATCACCTGCGGGCGCGTCAGCACCAGCAGGTCGTTGTTGCCCTTGAGGTCCTTGGGGTGGTCGGCCAGGCGCTCGCCCCGGAACTCGGCCTCGCCGAGCCGGTGGCGCTGGATCATCGTGCCCATGGCCCCGTCGATGATGAGGATGCGCGTGCCCAGCAGCTCGGGCAGCCGCGCACCGCGCGTGTAGGGCAGACGGGGCGAGCCGGGCATCGGAGAGGCTTTCATGAGACGATTGTAGGGTTTGCCCGCACTTCACACCGGATGAGACACCTGCTGCCGCACGAGGCCTGGGCCTTCGTTCAAGCCACACCCGACACGCTATTCGTGGACGTGCGCATGGAGATCGAGTACCTCTACGTGGGCCACCCGCCGGGGGTCGTGCACGTGGCCTGGTACGAGTACCCGCAGATGCACGCCGAGCCGCAGGCATTCGTCGAGCAGGTGCGGCGCGAGGCAGGCGGGCGCACCGACCGACCGGTGGTTCTGATCTGCCGCTCGGGCAAGCGCACGGTGGACGCGGGCCTGGCCCTGGAGGCGGCGGGCTTTGCGGACGTGATCAACGTGCTGCACGGCTTCGAGGGCGAGCTCGACGAGCACTTCCAGCGCGGGCGCCTGAACGGCTGGCGCTTCGAGGGGCTGCCCTGGGAGCAGCTGTAGGGCGCACCGCTTGGGGCGGACACGCTGCTGCCGCGTCCTGGGCAGCGTGTACTGCAGCGTGTACTGCAGCGTGTACTGCAGCGTCTACTGCAGCGTCGCCGGCGTCGTCTCGGAGAACAGCGAGTCGCGAAACTGCATGTCGCGCGGGCCGTCGTCGTAGATGGCCCACAGCTCGAGCTCGGCGGCCGACATCGGCTTGGCGAAGAAGAAGCCCTGCAGCTCATCGCAGCCCATTGCCACGAGCAAGTCGCGCTGCTCGCCCGTCTCGACCCCCTCGGCCACCACGCGCAGCTCCAGCGTGTGCGCCATCTGCACGACCGCCTGCACGATGGTGCGCGCATCCGCGCTGGTGGCCAGGTCGGTGACGAAGGCGCTGTCGATCTTGAGCTCGGCCGCGGGCAGGCGGCGCAACGCCGCCAGGCTCGAGTGGCCGGTGCCGAAGTCGTCGATCGACACGTGCGCGCCGATCTCGCCCAGGCGCGCGAAGGCGCGCTGCGTGACGGCGGTGTCCTCCATCGCGAGCGTCTCGGTGATCTCGCAGGTGAAGCGCTCGGCACGTAGGCCATGGTGGGCCAGGCCGCGGGCCAGGCGCTCGACGAAATCGTCCTGGCGCATCTGGTAGCCCGACACGTTGATGGCCACGCGCATGCGCAGGCCCTTGTCACGCCATTGGGCGGCCTGCCGGATGGCCTCGTCGAGCACCCAGTCGCCGATCGCGCCTATCAGACCGTGGCGCTCGGCCACCGGGATGAAGACATCGGGGCTGACCACACCCTTGACGGGGTGGTTCCAGCGCAGCAGCGCCTCGGCGGCCGTGATCTGCTGGCTGCGCGCATCCACCTTGGGCTGGTAGACGAGTTGGAGCTGGCGCTTATCGATGGCGTGCTGGAGCTCACGCGCGAGTTCGAGCTTCTCGCGCACGCTCTCGGTCATGTTCAGGTGGTACTCGGCCCACGACCCGCCGCCAGCGAGCTTGACACTGCGCATCGCGGTGGCTGCACGCTGCAGCAGCTGCGGCCGGGTGCCGTGCTCCGGGTAGCACACCACGCCCACCGAGGCCGTGAGCCTGAGCTGCTGCGCACCCAGGCGCAGCGGCTGGCACAGCGCCTCGACCACCCGGCGTGCCGCGCGGCGTGCGGCCTCGGCATCACCGGTCACGAGGACGACGAACTCGTCGCTGGCGATGCGCGCGCAGGCGTCATCCGAGGTGAGGGCGAGCAGCCGCTGGCCGGTGGCCGACAGCACGGCGTCGCCGCCGGCGTGTCCCTGCAGGTCGTTGACGCTGCGCATTCCGTCGAGCCCGATGTAGAGCAGCGCGAACGCTCCGCCCGGCGCCTGGGCTTCCTGGCAGGCGTAGTCGAGCACGTCCTCGAAGCTGGCACGCGTCTGCAACCCCGTGAGCGGATCACGCGCCGGGCGAACCGACACCTCGGTGGTGGGCCCTTCGGTGTCCAGCAGCGACTCGTCAGGGACAGCCGCACGCCGGCGCCGCCAGGCCCACCAGGCCCCGACCAAGGCCATGCCGGCGGTGGCGCCCGCACCCGCGGTCGCCAGCCAAACCCAGGTGTCCGCGCCTGCTGCCATTTATCGGTTATCGGCTCGAGTCCGGAGCGCTTGAACGGCAACCATCGTACCGCTGCCGGCAGCCCGCGCGCGCCACTGGCTTCATGGGATCCGGCTCCAGCGCATCGGCTGGCCCGCCGGCACGGGGCTGAGCTGCAGCCGCGCCGGCAGATGCTGGTGCGCCGGGTCGAGCCAGGCTTCCACCCGCAGGTCG
>CAILKA010000523.1 GCA_903834645.1 uncultured beta proteobacterium | reverse complement strand
GCCCCTGTGTGCGTGGGCTCTGGCGCTCCTTGCGCTGGCCGGCGCCGGCACTGGCACGGCCCGCGCTCAGGGCACGGCGCCCGCTGCGGCGGCCCCCGCTTCCGCGCCCGCGTCGGCCGCCGATGCGGGCGTGCGCGCGGTGCGCAAGGAACTCGGCGATACCGTCGAGGCCGCGCGCACGCTGTTTCGGGAGGAGAAGTTCGACGCCGCTGCCGCGCGGCTGGAGGCGGCCGACGCCCTGCCCAACCTCACGGCCTGGGAGCGCCACTCGCTCGAACGCATGCGCGCGGCCATCGCGCTGCGCCAGGGGCGTTTCGGGGTGAGCGCGCGCGCGCTGGAGGCGGCGTTCGCCACCGGTGAGGTGTCCGCCGCCGACGAGCTCGAGCTGATGAAGAACCTGGTCGACCTGGCGCTGCGCGACAAGGACTACGCGCGCGTGCTCAGCTGGTCGCAGCGCTATGCCGACAAGGGCGGCCGGGACGACTCGGTGCAGCTCATGCGCCTGGAGGGGCTGCGCTTCAGCGGCGACGAGCGCGGCGCGCTGCAGGGCTGGAAGGCGCGGCGCGAGAACGCCGAGCGCACGGGTGCGGGCATGCCTGAATCGCACTGGCGCGTGCTGTGGGCGCTGCAGCGCCGCCACGAGCCGGCCGACGCGGGCGCGACGCTCGAAGGCCTGGCGCGGGCCTATCCGCGCCCGGAGTACTACGCCGAGCTGGCCGCGGGGGCTTCGCAGGCGCCGGACCTCACGGAGCGCACGCTCGTGGCGCTGTACCGGCTGCTGCGTGTGGCCAACGCCATCAATTCCCCGGCCCTGGCGCTGGAGATGGCCGAGCGCGCCCTGAGGATCGGCTACCCCGGCGAGGCGGCCGCGGTGCTGGAGGACGCGCAGAAGGCGGGCGTGCTGCCGGGCAACCGTGCCGATGACCTGGCGCGCGTGCGCGATGCCGTGCAGCGGGCGCTGGCCAGCGATGAGCGCGACCGCGCCGCGAGCGAGGCCGCGGCGCGCCAGGCGAGCGACGGCACGCGGCTGGCCGACCTGGGCTGGGCGATGGTGGCGTCCTTGCCGGTGGGCTCGCCGCCCGAGCGCGTCCGCCCGGGGCTCGAGCTGCTGGAGCAGGCCGTGGCCAAGGGCGGGCTGCGGCGCGACAGCGAGGCGCGGCTGAACCTGGCGATCGCGCAGCTCGGCGCAGGCCGGCGCGACGACGCGCGCAGCACCGTGCAGGCGCTGGCCAAGCAGCTCGAGGCGGCCGGCAAGCCCGATCCGATGGCCAGCGCCGTGCGCCTGTGGGGGCTGTTCCTCGCGGCTCCGCAGATGCTGCCGCCGCGCAGCTGAGCGGCCACGCTGGCTGCAGCCGCCCGAAGCGGACGCTGCCGCGCCCGTCTTGAGGCGCGAGCTCAGGCCTTCAGGAACTCGGCGCGGCTGGCCAGCCAGCGTGCCACGTGCGCGGCGGCGGCCTGTGGCTCCTGGGCCAGCAGCCACGGCGCCACCTGCCGGGCGTGCTGCAGCAGCGCGCCATCGGCCTGCAGGTCGGCAAAGCGCAGCAGCGCATCCCCGCTCTGGCGCGCGCCCAGGAATTCGCCGGGGCCGCGGATGTCGAGGTCGCGCCGCGCGATCTCGAAGCCGTCGTTCGTCTCGGCCATGGCCTTCAGGCGCGACTTGGCGGTGTCCGACAGCGGCGCCGTGTACAGCAGCACGCACACGCTGGCGGCGCTGCCGCGGCCCACGCGCCCGCGCAGCTGGTGCAACTGCGCCAGACCGAAGCGCTCGGCGTGCTCGATCACCATCAGGCTCGCGTTGGGCACGTCCACGCCCACCTCGATGACGGTGGTGGCCACGAGCACGGCCATCTGGCCGCCGGAGAAGAGCGACATCACGGCGGCCTTCTCGGCCCCAGCCATGCGCCCGTGCAGCAGCCCCACCATCGTGCCGGGCAGCGCGGCGCTGAGCTCGGCGTGGGTGGCGGTGGCGTTCTGCAGGTCCAGGTGCTCGGATTCCTCCACGAGCGGGCACACCCAGTAGACCTGGCGGCCGCGTGCCACCTCCTCGCCGATGCGCGCGACCACCTCGGCGCGGCGCGAGTCGGCAAAGAGCCGCGTGAGCACGGGGCTGCGCCCGGGAGGCAGCTCGTCGATCGTGCTCACGTCCAGATCGGCGTAGTAGGTCATCGCCAGCGTGCGCGGGATCGGTGTGGCGCTCATCATCAGCAGGTGCGGCTCGTAGGGCGCACCCTCGGTCGCATCGGACCCGCCGGGCGCCTCGCCCGAGCCGAGCTTGGCGCGCAGCTGCAGGCGCTGCGCCACCCCGAAGCGGTGCTGCTCGTCGACGATGGCCAGGCCCAGCCGGGCGAAGGCCACGTCGGCCTGGATCACGGCGTGCGTGCCCACGACGATGGCGGCCGCCCCGCTGGCCACCTGCTCGAGCTGCGCCGCGCGGGTGCGGCCCTTGCGGCTGCCGCTGAGCCAGGCGATGCCTACGCCCAGCGGCTCGAGCCACTGCACGAGCTTGCGAAAGTGCTGCTCGCCCAGGATCTCGGTGGGCGCCATCAGCGCCGCCTGCCAGCCCGCGTCCACCGCACGCGCTGCGGCCAGCGCCGCGACCACCGTCTTGCCCGAGCCGACATCGCCTTGCAGCAGCCGGTGCATCGGCAGCGCGCGCGCGAGGTCGCCATCGATCTCGCGGCACACGCGGGCCTGGGCCGGCGTGAGCGCAAAGGGCAGCGTGGCCAGCAGCCGTGCGTGCAGGCTGTGCGGGCTTTGCGCGGGGGCGAGCACCGGCGCGCGCAGCCGCGCGCGCTCGGACACGCTCTGCGCCTGCGCGAGCTGCTGCGCGAGCAGCTCCTCGAACTTCAGGCGCTGCCAGGCCGGGTGCGAGCGGTCCTCGAGCGCAGCGGCCGGCGTGCTCGCAGGCGGCTGGTGCAGCAGCCACACGGCCTGCTGCAGCGACGGCAGCCCCTGAGGCAGCACCTCGGCGGGCAGCAGTTCGTGCAGCGGCGCGCGCTGCAGCGCCGAGGCGATGGCCTTGCGCAGGTAGGCCTGGGGCAGCTGCGCGCTCGTGGGGTACACGGGTGTGAGCGCCGCGGGCAGCGGCTCGCCAGGCTCCACGGCCTTGAAGGCCGGGTGCACTATCTCGCGCCCGAGAAAGCCCCCGCGCACCTCGCCGCGCACGCGCACGCGCCGGCCCGCGGCCAGCGCCTTCTGGTGCGAGGGGTAGAAGTGCAGGAAGCGCAGCACCAGCTCGCCCGTGCCGTCGTGCAGCCGCGCCACGAGCTGGCGGCGCGGCCGCAACTCGACGCGGCACTCCTGCACGACGCCCTCGGCTTGCCCCGTCTCGCCTTCACGCAGCGAGCCGATCGTGCGCAGCGCGGTCTCGTCTTCGTAGCGCAGCGGCAGGTGCAGGGCCAGGTCGATGTCGCGCACCAGGCCAAGCTTGCGCATCGCGCGCTGCGGCGCCGACACGGGCTTGGGGGCGCCATCGTGCGCGGTGGGTGGGGCCATGGAAGAATTCTCGCCTTCTCCCGCACTTCCTTGCAGGCCGGTACAGCCTGCCCGACATGACTGCCACCTCCGCCCCCGCCGCGCCTGGGCACGGCTACACCACCGCCGACTTCGATTTCGAGCTGCCCGCCGAGCTCATCGCCCAGCATCCGGCGCCCGAGCGCAGCGCCTCGCGGCTGCTCGACGGCACGACCGAGCCGCCGGTGGATCGGGTCTTTCGTGAGCTGCCCACGCTGCTCGAGCCGGGCGACCTGCTCGTCTTCAACGACACGCGCGTGATCAAGGCGCGCCTGTACGGCCGCAAGGACAGCGGCGGCGCGGTGGAGGCGCTCGTGGAGCGCGTGCTGCCTGCCCAGGCCGGCTGCCCGCACGCGGTGTGGGCGCACCTGCGCGCGAGCAAGTCGCCGCGGCCAGGCAGCGTGGTCCGCTTTGGCGCACGCCCGGCATCGAGCGGCGCGGCCGAGCTTGCTGGCGCGGCCGAGGGTTTCCAGGCGCAGGTGCTGGGCCGTGCCGGGCCCGACGACAGCCTCTTTCACCTCGCCTTTCCGGCCGAGCCGCTGGCGCTGCTGGAGGCCTTCGGCCACGTGCCGCTGCCGCCCTACATCACGCATGCCGACGACGAACACGACCAGCAGCGCTACCAGACCGTGTTCGCCGCGCGCCCGGGCGCCGTGGCCGCGCCCACGGCCGCGCTGCACTTCGACGAGGCAGTGCTGGCCGCACTGCAGGCGCGCGGCGTGCGCCAGGCGCGCGTGACCCTGCACGTGGGGGCGGGCACCTTCCAGCCCGTGCGCACCGAGCGCATCGCCGAGCACCGCATGCACAGCGAGTGGTACGAAGTGGACGAGGCCACCGTGCAGGCCGTGCACGAGACGCGGCGCGCCGGTGGTCGCGTGGTGGCGGTGGGCACGACGAGCGTGCGCGCGCTGGAGTCGGCCGCGCGCGGGGGCGAGCTGCGCCCGGCCACCGGCGACACCGACATCTACATCACGCCAGGCTTTCCCTTTCGCGTCGTGGACCGGCTGGTGACGAACTTCCACCTGCCGCGCAGCACGCTGATGATGCTCGTGAGCGCCTTTGCCGGCCACGCGCGCGTGATGGCGCTGTACCGGCACGCCGTGGCGCAGCGCTACCGCTTCTTCAGCTACGGCGACTCGATGCTGCTGACGCGCGAGGGCCTCACTTGAAGCCCACGCGGTCGAGCATCTGCTGCACCTTGACCTGGTTCATCCCCACGCGGTTGACGCTCAGCTCCTCGGCCTTGAAGGAGCCGCCCGTCATGGCGCGCAGCGCCGGGTTGTCGAAGGCCACGCCGCGCACCACCGGCCACTCGTTGTTGCCGTCGGCGAAGTGCGCCTGGGCCGGCGGGCTTGCCAGGTACTCGAGGAAGCGCACCGCCGCGGGCACGTTGCGCGCATGCCGCGCGACCGCGCCGCCGGCGATGTTCACGTGCGTGCCGTGGTCGGCCTGGTTCGGAAACACCACGCCCAGTCGCGCCACCATGGCCTGGTCCTCGGGGCGGCCCGAGCGCATCAGGCGCGCCAGGTAGTAGCTGTTGGTCAGGGCCACCGCGCACTCGCCGGCGGCCACCGAGCGGATCTGGTCGGTGTCGCCCCCTTTGGGTGCGCGCGCGAGGTTGGCCGCTACACCCTTGAGCCAGGCCTCGGTGCCGGCCTCGCCCAGGTGCTCGACCATCGCGCCAAAGAGGCTCAGGTTGTAGGGGTGGGAGCCCGAGCGTATGCACAGCCGGCCCTTGAGGCGTGCGTCGGCGAGCTTCTCGTAGCGGTCCACGTCGGCAGCCGCCACGCGCGCCTTGTCGTAGACGACGATGCGCGCGCGGGTGGACAGCCCCCACCAGGCGGTGCGTCCGTCGGCCTGCGGCTTGGCACGCAGCAGAGCCGGCACGGCCGCCTCCAGCAGCCCGGACTTCACCGGCAGGAACAGCCCGTCCACCTCGGCGCGCCACAGCCGCGAGGCGTCCACGAGCAGCACCACATCGGCCGGCGAGGCACTGCCCTCGGTCTTGAGCCGCGCCAGGATGCCCGCATCGTCGGCCTCCACACGCTGCACGCGGATGCCGGTGGCCTGCGTGAAGCCCCGGTACAGCGCTTCGTCGCTCGGGTAGTGGCGAGCCGAGTAGACGTTGAGCGTGACGGCCTGCGCCGGCGGCGCCGTCGGGCTCGCCGGTGCCGGCTGGGCGGCGGCTGAACTTCCCACGAGCCAGGCAGTCAGAGCCAGGAGGGCAAGGGAAAGGGCAAGGGCAAAACGGGCGGGCAGGCCGGGCATGGCAAGTGCGAATGTCAGTGCGAAGAGTGCCCAGTATAGCAAATGAGAATCATTCGCATTTGATCCACGTCAACGACACCGTCCCCCGCGCGGCCAGTGCGTTGCTGGCCGCTGGCCTGACTCTGACCCTGCTTGCAGCCTTCCTGCAGCCCGGCCCGGCCAGGCTGCGCCCGCCGACCGCCACTGCGGGTGCGACGCCCGTATT
>CAILKA010000522.1 GCA_903834645.1 uncultured beta proteobacterium | reverse complement strand
TGGTGTCGCAGGCCCCTTCCGACCCCTACTACGCGGCCAGCCTGCAGGGCTGGGAGCAAGGCCAGTTCGTGCGCTTTCACGGGCTGTCGCGCTGGATAGGCTGGCTGTGGCCCTACCTGGCCATGGCCTGGCTCGTTGCGCGGATGACCAGCCGCCGCTGAGATGGCCGCAGGTGCGGCGCGCAGCCGGGGGCGTCCCTACAATTCCGCCATGAGCTATTACGAGCGGCATATCTTCTTCTGCCTCAATGAACGCCAGGGCGGCGAGGCCTGCTGCGCTCGCCAGGACGCGCAGGCTGCCTTCGATCGCTGCAAGGCGCGCGTGAAGAGCGCGGGCGCCGCTGGCGCCGGGCACGTGCGCGTGAACCGAGCCGGCTGCCTCGATCGCTGTGCCGGCGGACCGGTGGCGGTGGTCTACCCCGAAGCTGTCTGGTACACCTGGGTCGACGAGCGCGACATCGACGAGATCGTCGACTCCCACCTCGTCGCAGGGGTGCCCGTGGAGCGCCTGCGGCTGCCGCCCGAGGTGGGCCGCTGATGAACGCACACACCGAAGTGCGCCTGCTGCAGGGTCCGGCGGGCGTGCTGGAGTGCGCGCTCGACGGCGCGCAGGATGCCCCTGGCCTGGCGCTGCTGTGCCACCCGCACCCGCTGCATGGCGGCACGATGCAGCACAAGGTGGTGCAGACGCTGGCGCGCGCCTTCGTGCAACTGGGCTGGCGCGTGGTGCGTTTCAACTACCGTGGCGTCGGTCAGTCCGAGGGTGCCTGGGACGCAGGCCGCGGGGAGGTCGACGACGCGATGAGCGTGCTGGAGTCGCTGCGCGCGCCCGGCCAGCCCTTGGCGCTGGCGGGCTTCTCCTTTGGCAGCTACGTGGCCTCGCAGGTGGCTGCCCGCGTCGCGCCGCAGGCGCCGGCACAGGCACTCGTGCTCGTCGGCCCGGCGGTGGAGACCTTCCCGCTGGCACCGGTGCCGGCCGACACCCTCGTGATCCATGGCGAACTCGACGACGTCGTCTCGCTGCGCGGGGTGCTCGACTGGGCGCGCCCGCAGGCGCTGCCGGTCACCGTCGTGCCCGGTGCCGGGCACTTCTTCCACGGCCAGATGGGCCTGCTCAAGAGCCTGGTGCTGCGCGGCTGCAGGCCCCCATTGGCCATGCCCGGCTGACCCGCTCGAGCCCTGACTTCCCGGCCCTGCCCTCATGACCCCACGGATGCACCACGACCTCCCCCCGACTTGGCTGCGAGCCGGCCAGCGCCTGCTGGCAGCGCTGACCACCGCCCTGTGCCTGGCCGGTGCCTCGCATGCGCAGACGCCCCAGCCGCCCGAGATCGCGGCGCGCCAGTACCTGCTGCTCGACCTGGCCAGCGGCCAGGTGCTGGCCGAGCGCGATGCCGACGTGCCGGCCGATCCGGCCAGCCTCACCAAGCTGATGACGGCCTACCTCGTGTTCGACGCCATCCGTGACCGCAAGCTCACGCCGGAGCAGCGGCTGCCCGTGTCGCGCCGGGCCTGGGAGGAGCGCAAGGGCGGCGGTTCCCTGATGTTCATCGACACGACGATGACCCCGACCGTGGACGAACTCCTCAAGGGCATGATCGTGCAAAGCGGCAACGACGCCTCGGTGGCGCTGGCCGAGGCGGTGGGTGGCACCCTCGAGGCCTTCGTCGCGATGATGAACCGCCAGGCCCAGGCCTGGGGCCTGAAGAACACGCGCTTTGCCAACGTCACGGGGTTGACCCAGGCCGGCCACCAGAGCACCGCGCGTGAGAGCGGCACCAGTGCCGCGCGCATCATCGCGGACCATCCCTCGTACTACGCCTACTACTCGATCCGCCAGTACAGCTACAACAACATCCGCCAGGACAACCGCAACATGCTGCTCGGCCGCGACCCGAGCGTGGACGGCATGAAGACCGGCTACACCGAAGCTGCTGGCTACTGCCTGGTGGCCAGCGCCGCGCGCGACATGCCCAACGGCAAGCGGCGGCTGCTGTCGGTGGTGATGGGCACCACCTCGCGCGAGGCCCGTGCCGCGGAGAGCCAGAAGCTGCTCAACTGGGGCTGGCAGGCCTGGGATGCGATCCGGCTCTTCGAGCCGGGCAAGGCCGTCGTGTCGGTGCCGGTGTGGAAGGGCAAGTCCGGCGAGGCCAGGCTCGGTGTCGGGCCTGCGGGCGTGTTCGTCACGGTGCCGCGTGGCCAGGGTTCGCAGATGAAGACGGTGGTCGAGCGCAACGACCCGTTGGTGGCCCCGCTGGCCGCAGGGCAGCGCGTGGGCACGCTCAAGGTCACGACCGCGGCAGGCGCGCCCGTGGCAAGCCTGCCGCTCGTGGTGCTCGAACCGGTGGAGCTCGCCGGACTGCTGGGCCGTGCCTGGGACGCGATCCGCCTGTGGATCAAGTGAACCCGCGCCCGAGCCCTTGCGGCATGTTTTGGGCGTGCTTTCGGCAAGGGGTGGCGTGACACAATCTCCGGCGACTGCAGCTACCTGGCCCGAGCCATGAACGACACGCCGTGCTACCTCAACGGCCGATTCCTGCCGATCTCGCAGGCGCAGGTCAGTGTGCTCGACCGCGGCTTCATCTTCGGCGATGGCGTCTACGACGTCGCCCCGGTCTACGACTTGCGTCTGTTTCGTTTCGACGAGCACATCGCGCGCCTGACCCGCTCCCTGGCCAAGCTGCGCATTCCCGATCCCCACACCCGCGAAGAGTGGCTCGCGATTTCGCGCCGCCTCGTCCAGACCCTCGCCGAGACCACCGGCGCGCGTGACCAGGTCGTCTATTTCCAGGTCACGCGCGGCGTGGCGCCGCGCGACCACGTCATGCCCGCCGCCATCACCCCCACCGTGTTCATGATGGTCAACCCGATGCGCGCGGCCACGCCAGAGCAGCGCCACCAGGGTGTGGCGTGCGTGACGGCACGCGATTTCCGTTGGGAACGAGGCGACATCAAGAGCACCTCGCTGCTGGGCAACGTGCTGGCGCGCCAGATCTCCGCCGATGCGGGTGCTACCGAGACCATCATGTTCCGCGACGGCTTCCTCACGGAGGCTGCGGCCAGCAACGTCTGGATTGCGCGCGATGGCGCGCTCCTGGGCCCGCCCAAGAGCAGCCATGTGCTCGAGGGCATCCGCTACGACCTGCTGCGCGACCTGTGCGAGGACTGCGGCATCGCCTACAACCTGCGCCCCCTCTCCGAGGCGGAGGTGCTCGGCGCCGACGAGGTGATGCTGAGTTCTGCCACGAAGGAGATCCTGCCGGTCACCCGCATCGACGGCGAGCCGGTGGGCCACGGCGCGCTGCGCGGCCGACCCGGCCCGGTCTACGCCCGCCTGCACGAGGCCTACGAGCGTGCCAAGGCCACCCAGTCCATCTGAGTGGCGGGCCCCCATCGACGCGAGACTGCCGGCGTGGCCTCATCTTCCGACGAGACGTCGCTGATCACCTACCCGAGCGCCTTCCCCATCAAGGTGATGGGCGCGCACGTGGAGGGCTTCGTCGAGGCCGTGGTGCAGGTGGCACGGCATTTCGACCCCGGCTTCGACCCCGCCACGGTGCAGACGCGGCCGAGCCGCGCCGGCAACTGGCTGGGCGTGACGATCACCGTCACCGCGACGAGCCGCGCGCAGCTCGATGAGCTCTACCGCACGCTGTCCACCCACCCGATGGTCAAGGTGGTGCTGTGAGGCCGGCTCCCGGCCAGGGTTGAGCCGTGAAGGTGATCGACCTCGGGCGCTTGCCTTATGCGGGCATCGAGGACCGGATGCGCGACTTCACGGCTGCGCGCGGCGCCGAGGCCGATGACGAGCTCTGGCTCGTCGAGCACGAGCCCGTGTTCACGCTGGGCGTGGCAGGCCGCGCGCAGCACCTCCTGGCGCCGGGCGAGATCCCGGTGGTGCACACCGTTCGAGGCGGCCAGGTCACGTACCACGGGCCGGGCCAGCTCGTGGCCTACCCGCTGGTGGATCTGCGGCGCCTGGGCATCTACGTCAAGGAGTACGTGTTCCGGCTCGAGATGGCGGTGCTGCAGGTGCTGCAGTCGGTGGGCCTGACGGGGCATCGGGTGACCGGCGCGCCGGGCATCTACGTGCGGCTCCAAGACCCCTTCAGCCATGCGGCGCTGACGCCCCCGGCCCCGGGTGCGGACCCCTTCGCCGGCCTGGGCAAGGTCGCCGCCCTGGGCGTCAAGGTGAGCCGCCACTGCGCCTACCATGGGCTGTCGCTCAACCTGGCGATGGATCTGGAACCCTTCTCCCGCATCAACCCCTGCGGCTACGCCGGCCTGCGCACCGTGGATCTGCGCAGCCTGGGCGTGTCGCTTCCGAGGGACGAGGCCGCGCACCGCCTGGCCGCGCGGCTGCAAGGGCTGTTGACCCGTTGAAGCCCTTGATCGCCGATAATCCGAGGGTTTTCCCTGAAACGTGACACGGAGCTCCCCATGAGCGCCCCGACCCCCCCGACTGCCTACGATCCCACCGCCAAGCAAAAGTCGCAGGCCAAGACCGCACGCATCCCGATCAAGGTCGTGCCCGCCGAGGTGCTCAAGAAGCCCGACTGGATCCGCGTCAAGGCCGGTTCGCCCACGACGCGCTTCTACGAGATCAAGAAGATCCTGCGCGAGCACCGGCTGCATACCGTCTGCGAAGAGGCCTCGTGCCCGAACATCGGCGAATGCTTCGGCAAGGGCACGGCCACCTTCATGATCATGGGCGACAAGTGCACGCGGCGCTGCCCGTTCTGCGACGTCGGCCACGGTCGCCCCGATCCGCTGGATGCCGAGGAGCCGCTGAACCTCGCCCGCACCATTGCCGCGCTCAAGCTGCGCTACGTCGTGATCACGAGCGTGGACCGCGACGACCTGCGCGATGGCGGGGCCGCGCACTTCGTCGAGTGCATCCGCCGCACGCGCGAGCTCTCCCCGGGCACGCTCATCGAGATCCTGACCCCCGACTTCCGCGGCCGCATGGACCGCGCCCTGGACATCCTGAGGGCTGCCCCGCCCGACGTGATG